>DASQWJ010000172.1:0-8179 GCA_035640315.1 Nitrososphaeraceae archaeon | reverse complement strand
TTTTCATATATTTATTTGAGTTAAAATATGTTATATTTACTACGGAAAAAAATATTGTCCAGGTTTGCCGATTAGGAAATTCTATACCAAATTAGCCATAGGAAAATTGGATTTATTTTCAGAATAATTTCCTATTTGGCAATACATAATAATAATGATGATGAATGAGTTTTATTTAATGGTAGATGAGATCGACAGATTTTTGTTGTCCCAGCTTGGAAAAAATTCACGTACATCTTCATACGAAATGTCAAGATATCTACAGGAAATGGGTTATAAAATAACCGATAGAACAGTACGCCACAGACTTAAGAGATTGGAAAAATCTAACATTATTTTGGCATATTCACTACTACTTAATCCCGCTTTACTATCAGAAAAGATTAATCGTACAATTCTGCTAAAATTCAAATTTCGTGCTGATACGTCTGTCATGATTTCCAGACTAGAGAAATACTGCGGCGAATCATATTTTTGCATTTATTCTGCAAGGATGACAGGGGATTTTGACTGGATATGTCATTTCGTTTTTGATTCGATAGAACAATATGAATTTGAAAGTTCCAACTTCTTAAACAGGTTTATAGATCTTATCGATGATTTCCGATCTTACGAATCCAGTATGGTTAAGGTAACACCCTATACTTTATTTGATGATCATGAAATAAGAGATCAAAAATGGCGAGCATACAAGATTCTTAATTCATTGAAAAAATATCATAATTTAAATGAAAAGTTTCAATTTATCGTCGAGAGCTTAGTAAAATACTTTGGAGCAAAATTCGCTCGAATATGGTTACTGGATAGAGAACGTAAAAATCTTATTTTAAAGTTTAGTGCCGGAAAATATAAAAATATACATGGCGAGTTTTCAAAGGTTCCGGCTGATTCTAACAAGATAGGAAATATTGTAATAACTCGAAAGCCAACAGTAACAAACGACGTTGTAAATGACAAGAGAATCAGACATCCTGACTGGGCCAAAAAGGAAAAACTTCAATCATTTGCTGGATATCCAATAACTTACGGAAACAAAGTAATTGGAGTTCTAGCAATGTTTAGCACACGAAGGATGCAGGCCGCGGATTTTGAAGTATTAGGAGTATTTTCAGATCAGATCTCAAAGGAACTCGAAGGATTGTTTAATGCTATTGATTTCCTGATCCCTAGAGGAAGTAAACAGTAGACCAGGTACTAATCTAATTAGTCATTTCCTCTAATTTTGTAGATTTCATCTCGATCGTGTAATCTATATGTGGTTAGTGCCTATTAAGTAGTAACAGAAGAATCGGATAACATTTTTTTGCCAGCAACGCCCACTGCTATCATCTGAATTCCTGTTATCAACAACCCAATTGCTATTATAATTCCAATAAACACTGCTCCAAATAGAGGAGATGCTAGAACTACGGCTCCTATTATTATTGACAGTACTCCTACACCAATCAGGAAAAACTTTACCCAGCCAGAATGCTTTCCAGATATACCTTCTACGATTCGCGCACATCCGTTAAATATTAGTCCAATACCAACGAATACCGTTACCACTAATGCAGTTGCAACAGGAAATGAAATTGCAAGACCAGCAAATATTAGTACGAGAATACCAAACCCTATTGTAGTCCATCTTCCCTTTACAGGAAGAAAGATCCCGGTTATGATTTTCTCAATCCCCACAATGAGCAAAATTATCGCAAGTATCACTATTACAGCAAGAAAAGTAACAGCTGGGAATGCTAGTGCATAGATGGCAAGTATGACTGTTGAGATACCAAGACCAATCTGTACGCCTCTAAGCCAACCTGGAGACTCCACCATTAATGAATTCATTCTTACAAATCATGGTTTAAACTATTTAAAGTATTGTAAAACTGTGCACTATTCATAAAATTTTTTCAACTTTTTATAAAAAGAATTTTTGGATTTTAATACAGATCTAAATTTTCTAATTCACACTGTTCTCCTCATATACAGACTGTCAGGTTCGAATTAAACTAGGTTCGATTTGTCTGCATGAAAACCACTTAAAATCAACAGCTCCCCGATACCACTTGTAAACCATACGTGGTGCTGCCCAGGCCCCAACTTCATAATCTTCACCTTCACATATGGCTTTTGGTCCCCATTTGTAGGATCTAGTATCAACGACTTCATTGACTTTTATCCAAGTCTTCCCATCCCCATTAAAATTCATCCACTGTTCTAATTTCACTTTAGGATTGTTCATATCACGAGATAAAATTATGTGAATGTACTTGATGCCAAACCAACCATGACTTGCTAAAACAATACGCGGAACTATCGGTTTAACTCCAGCAGGGTCATTATGATATTCATTTGGACTCTGTTTCGTGAATTTCACTTTGGATCTTAGAATTGTAGAATTGCAATCTGTTTCACAGTCGTAATTGAATTCTTCACAACAAAGGTGATCTGCTTCATCATGATGATTACAAGGTCCCCTAAGATAGATACCATCATTTTCTGTCGGTTTGTGGACATTAAAAAATCCAGTCAACTCAACGTGATCAAGATCGCTCTTCTCGTATGTGTAACCTCGTGCTATAGAGTCTTTAAAACTCATTTTGCAACCTCCTATTGCATCATCGTAGTCAGGATCTACATTCAAGTTAAACTTAACTCTCTTATTGTCGTCAGCAGTCCAAGAGCCGTCGTCATTCTTTACTAATTTATTATAGGTAGAACCACCACCTATTTCAAAATGCGAATCAAATGGTTCATCGTGATTCATATACCAGGAAAAACCTTTTTGTTTAGTAGGATACAGAAAAGCCACCCCATCAGGCCCAATTTTATTAAGCCTTTTTATAATTACTGGCTTACTAGTCATAGGAACATTAGTACCAAATGTTCTTCCAAACGATGCTAGGGGAAGTAACATAAATGCCGCTCCGGCGGTGCCCACCATTCTTAGAAAATCAAGGCGTGAGACCAAACCAAATCTTGGCATTTTATTTAATAGTTAATCTTTAGAATATATAAAAGGTAATGATAGAAATCTCTTAATTCAAGATATTTATCTAGATGTATTTTGGTCGGTCTCGAAATTTTTGATTCGTATAAACTCTCTTAGATCAATAGCTTCCTCTCTAAAAGCTCTTATCTTGTGAATATTCTTATCAGGACAACTTACTTCAACCGTTACCATGTTAGTTTCTGCATCCGATCCAAATATCTTCGGATAAATCTTTACTATGTTACAGCCCTTATTCAGAAGATCTTGTAACTTCAATATAGACTCATTCAATATCTATGGATGTTGCTATCATGCTTATAAAAAAAATTAATTATTGATTTTTATGGAAATATTTGAAAGAATGTCAAGTTACGGTTCTAGAACTCTTCACGAACTGAATGATCTTCTCTATTATATAGGATAAAGTACAGTTTAATGTATGGTTCAAATGAGATTATCAGAAACTGAAAGATCGAGAAAATCATCCTATCCAATTAATCCTCTTATTCTAAATAGATGGTCATCAAGGGCCATGACTGGTGAGGATCTTGATAATGATGAAATTATGTCACTTTTCGAGGCTGCAAGATGGGCTCCTTCATCGTATAATAATCAACCATGGCGATTTATCTATGCTAAGAGAAATACAGGACATTGGGAAAGATTGTTTAATTTATTGGTTGATGGCAACAAGGTTTGGGCTAAAAACTCTGCGTTACTAGTTGTAGTCATATCAAGAAAAAACTTTGAAAATAATGAAAAGCCGGCAAGAACCCATCAATTTGACGCTGGCTCTGCTTGGGAGAATCTAGCATTGGAAGCATTTTCTAGAGGGCTTGTTGCTCATGGTATGCAGGGTTTTGATTACGATAAGGCCAGGATTGACTTGGAAATTCCTGATGATTTTGAAGTAATGGCTATGATAGCGATAGGAAAAAAAGGACCGCGAGAAGAGCTTCCTCCTGAACTTCAGGAAAAGGAAAAACTAACTGATAGAAAACCATTGAAAGACATTGTTATGGAAGGAATCTATCATAAATGATTTCATCAAATTTGATTGTGTTCCAGTCTTTCTTTTCCCTTATCAGTAATTCTAATTTCTGCACTTTCTACTTCATTATTTAATACGTATCCATCTCCTTTTAGAATTTCAACAATTCTATCCACTTCGGACGGATTGAATAGTCCTATTTCTTTTCCAATTTCATATCTACTGAAAAACAATTTTTGACCTTTATTTGCAGTTTTTTCGAAAAGTTTCAAGAGAAACTTATCAAATGCCTCGTTGGACATGATTATTCAAAATTCGGTAAATACTTGGCTTATCAGATTCTCACATATTTTTGACATTTTTAAGACGTAGTACTATAGTTTCCCCTCAAAGGTGAGTCGTTGGTTTTTGAATTGTGTTGATTGATTGATAATAACATTTATCACAAATCATCTTGTCTAGGAACTGATTCAAAGAATGGGACTTTTTTCTACAACTATCACATGACATCTGAGTTTCCATGATATTATATAATCATCATGACTTAAATTAGTTGCATATTACAATGTGTATTTTCTAATCTTATCTACCTAGACCATCATTCTGCTTTCTTAATCATGTTTATTCAGAATTGACTAGTTTTGGTGACGTTGTATCACTATTTAGTAACCCTAATCTTTTTTCCTATCGAATTAGCAACAGTAAATTTTGCAAGTACAAAAAGATCTAGTTTGTAGCGATAGACAATTAAAAATCAAGAATAATCCTTGTGAACATAGCACCATCTCCATTGTTTGTTAGGTAAGGCTATCATTACCGGGTGATTAGTTTCCTTGTAGTGCTTTGTAGCATGTAGACCAACCGAAGAATCACAACATCCAACATGACCACAAATCAAGCACATTCGCAATGCGACCCAGTCAGTACCTTCTATTTGGCATTCCTCACATCCGGATGTTTTTGGTTTTAGGTTTTCATTTGCTCCAGCAAAATGTTCACACTTATTTTCTTCATCCATACTAACGAATGAACGCGAATGTTATAAAAAGACTGAGTTATATGTATTAAAATACGAGCGTGCTACGACGAGAAGTGTATTTAGTCTCATTTTTATTCGATATTCTAACAATTGTAAATGCTCAGAATATCTTGAGAGACATTCTGTGTTGTGGATTAGAAAGCCCTTCATTATGGACTGGTACCTAGTTTTCTTGAATTTTTTACTCGATTGTCCGTGCAGATTTTAAACGCAGAATTCGTTCGTGAAGATTCATAAATCACTTAACATCCATTAATATTTGACAAGAAACGCTATAGAATAAGCGTTTATTACGTTACTAAAAAAAGATAGGAAGTTTAAATCAAAATCAGGTAGGTAGATACATTGACGGTGCGTATTTTATATATTCATGTTCCAATGTTACTGGCATAACTAATAGTGCATTAAATAGGAACCTGAGGAGGACCACAATAATAATAATCACTATTATTACCAGTGCTATGTATACAAGTGTGCTTAAGATCATATAAATCTAAGAACACAAAAGTATAAATAACTTTGATATTTTCTTATTCAATTTTATTGTGTAACTGATTTAAGGAATGTTGTCTAATCAAAGGAAAATTTGAATATAGAATGATTTATGAAAAAAATGGATACTAATTTAGTAACGGATTTGAAAAGAAAACAGGGGCAGAAGTATACTGAATTATTTCTTATAGAATCGTCAACTCCATGTTAGTTTTTAGCATATTCCAATCATATTTGTTCCGTAAAAAATCCTTTGTCACCCCTTTATGACACTCTCTGCACAAAGTTCTCAGATTATTATGATTATGCAGGAATTCCGTAATAGTCTTTACCTTATTTTCAAGCGAATCGAATTTGTATCCGAGTTTCTTGTAGAGCGACCTTGGAATAATATGATCGCATTCCAATATACGTGATCTTGCAAATTTTTTTCTATATGAATAAGGATATCTTTTTTTACAGATCTGACATGTGTAATTATCTCGCTTAAATATGTCAGAACGAACTCTATCCCAGTAAAAATTATGGTAATACCATTTTTCAAATTGCTTACTACATTCTTTTGAACAATATTTTCTAAATGGATATTTTATTAAATTTTGACATCCAGTATTTCTGCACATTGTATTTCCCGTTTTATCGAATTTGTCAAACTCTCTTATGTACACTATATTCCTAGACGACATTCAGAAGTGATAATGAAGATTACCTTATTTTCTGATCGAAGAAAAAAAATTAACACTCAAATTAATTTGGTTACTCTTAATTTTCAGAAACTTGGTACTTTCCTCATAATTTTGAAAGCAAAGAAGCAATTTGGGTATTGAAACCGCAATTCTTCATTAAAGTGTCGCCTAAGGACGAGATCTAATTTATCGAGTAATGAATATGCGACTTTTATCTACTAAAACAAATTTAATTCGAATTCTAGAACAGAGCGTATATAGAGTTGAGCTTCCAAAGATAAAAGTGCATAAAATTTGGATAATATCGGTGACAAACTCTATTCCATTATTGATGAGATAGGCAAAGAAAAAATACAAACTGATATTACTTTGAATGTCGGAGTATCAGTACAATACATCGGTATGATAATGGATCGATGTAAGAAGATAATAGATTTCACAAATGAGGAAAATGTCGGTTCTCTTTGTGAGGCTTTACTTCATTTCATGCTAACAACACGTACTTTGCCTTCCGCAAGAAAGGTTAGGATTAGTAAGGTGGATTTAGATGTAGTAATTCCTAATCTTCACACTCTTAGAAATTTCCCTGAAAAAGCAATTATTATCCAGATTGTAAAAAATTCGCAAGGAATAACGGAAGATGTCCAGAACAATATTTCAACAATTCAACCAAATGCAAATAATATATGGACAGTTAGCAAGGAGCCTGTTTCTGGAGATTATGTAAACTACACTACTGAATCTGGGAACAATATGATTAAATCATTCCAAAGACGAAATTTTCAAGATATTATTGTAGATATCGAAGCTTTTTTACAAAAGACGGATGATAGAAGCTTTAGGTTTTTCCATTAAGTGAATAGTCCCTGCAAATTCCGAAATAATCTGCTTTAGTCGTATCATAAAGACTTTTTGCATTAAGAATCTCCTCTACAATAATCTTAAAGCCTGTATTCTCTTAAATCTTGTAATGACACAGGACTCTCCAAGAACTGTCGTAATATTTCCAACTAAAAATGAAGAAGACACTATTGAACATGTCATTAGAACCGCAAGAAAAAGCCATTACAATCCTGAAGTAATAGTGGTTGATGCGTACTCTTCAGACAGAACAGTCAAAATAGCTAATGATAATGGAGCTAAAGTGATTGAACAGGGAAATAGAATGTTTCCTGCAAAGGCAATTGCAATGAAAAAAGGAATCAATGAAGCAATCAGATATAACGCAAATATCGTTCTTTTCTTGGATGCAGACATAAAAAATCTAACACCGGAGTGGATAGATAAGTTAGTAGATGGTTGTAGTAATTGCGATATGGTAAGAGGGTATTATCAAAGACACGCTAGGGATGCGCCGGTAACGAAACTCATAGCAAGACCAATGATAAGTGTTTTCTTCCCAGAGGTATCTCAATTTGAACAACCACTAAGCGGTGAGGTATGCGCAAGAACGGAGGTATGGAAAAGACTGTTGATTCAAAATCCCCCTCATGGATGGGGATAGACGTCTGGTTTTTGATTGAAGCTGCGATGGCCGGTTACCAAATAAAAGAAATTTACCTTGGCACAAAGGATCATACTTCATTTGAAGATTATCGTGAAGATGTAGGAAAATTGGCCAAGATGGCAGAACAAGTAGAATTCACTATATTAAAAGAAGCGATAAAGTATGGAAGAATTGAGCGACATGAGGATGTCTTGACATGATTACTGGTTCTGTTCGGTTAAGATACATACGCTTCGAACTTTCTTTCATCGACTTGGTGGATTACCCTTGGAAATAAACAGGATTCCACTACCATTGCTTCACCTGAAAGACATTTTGAACGATGGAACACATCATCGCCCTTTTTTGCTATATTAATCGCAGCTAAAACATCTCTGTCAATCACAAGATGACAGTCGTCGCAACTCATCAACCTTGTGAGTTTGTCATATCGGGTTCTCTTCCCGCATTTATGACAGAGAGATGATGTATAACGAGTATCTTTAGA
>DASQWJ010000171.1:0-4969 GCA_035640315.1 Nitrososphaeraceae archaeon | reverse complement strand
TTGATCTTTGCAAATCATAACATTTTGGACATGTCATGCTTCCAAACCAGTACTTTATCGAGCTCGTTTTCTTTTCACATAATTCACATCTTGCAAAGTTAAACATATTTGATATTAGATATCATCTTATATAAAACTTTTCTAGTAGATTTACATTGATGGAACTCGAAAATCATCCCTATGAATTCAACTAGGGCAATAATTGGTATAAATTACCAAATTATGTCTTTATTTACCATTTGTTCAGAACGGTTAGTAAGTACCAAATAGGCCTAAAGGCCGCCTAAAATGTCAGAAGTATAATTGACCTTATCTATCTTCTACCGATTTCTTGTCTAGAACTATTGCCTTTACTAACATGGAAAATGTCATACAATAATTATACTTCGTAATATGCCTTGGTTAGGGCGTCGATATCAAGCTTGCACATCTGTAGCATCGCTTTCATGACTCTTTCGGTTTTCCTTGATTCTTTATCCTCCAACATCTTTATCAAAGCAACTGGAACAACTTGCCATGATACCCCAAATTTGTCCTTTAACCATCCACACACCTGTGCATTTTTATCACCATCTTCAGTAAGTTTATCCCAGTAATAATCAATTTCTTCTTGCGTATCGCAATAGATCTGAAATGAGATAGCCTCATTAAACTTGAATATTGGACCTCCATTCAGAGCTAAAAATTTTTGCCCCTCTATTTCAAAATCAATTGTCATAACACTGCCTTCTTTTTTCTTATGAATATCGTATCCTTCTTTTCCATACCTTGTAACGTTACCAATATTAGACTCTTTAAATACTGAAACATAAAAATTCACTGCATCCTCAGCGTTATCATCAAACCACAAACACGGACTAATTTTTTGCATCCCAATGGTATTATCCGTTCATACTATAAATACATGCTCAAAGTATGAAAATCCGATTATGAATTCAATTGATTTGTGTCTTTCATTTATTCAAAAAACCTAGTTCAAAAAGCTTATTTTCTCTATATAGCAAGTTTAGTCTTCATACATTTCATATTAAACCAATTCAGGACTTCATGTTAACTTATTTTCAGTTATGAAAGAATTAGGGCTGAATGCATTGAAGAAAAATGGAGCGCCTGAAAACGACAAAGGCGAAACCGGTCCTTGTGTCATGAATGAATATTTTCTGCTCTTTGAATTAAATGAGCTTGCCGGATCCGTGAATGTCCTATACAAATCTATAGCTTTTTCATCCGATACAAGCTCTCTTAGCGTAACTAGATCGTTTCCAAGCGAGAGTCCAAATCCAAAGAACATAATTCGTAACTGTTGAAGTATATCCCTGTGGATACTAGATAATGATGTACTTATGAAAAGCCACCCCAATCCATATTTCCTAGTGGTCCTGACTGCATCAAGTAACGTTAATCTCAACTGTTCAAAATTTGCATCGCTAAATTCATCCTTTCTTGCGTATCTGTGGGCTTCGTCCAAAACTACTAGGGTATTTAGGGAAGTATTCTTATGCCAAGTTTTTTCCCCTAGGGTTACCAGACCCTTAAGCAATCTTTTCAGTATTAACGATTGAATTGTTTCATTCCAATATCTTAGCTCCATGTTGTGAGCAGTTTGTTCAGAAAGGTCCACAACAATAAGTGGCTTCAATTTCCAAGTGAACTTTTCTAAGAGATCATCTATTGTTATAGCATCTAGTCTATTCTCGAATAGACTACAAATTGGAACCCAGTATTGAGAATATAAATTATCTAAATTTCTTTCATCCATGCTAGAAACCAGGTTATTAAGTCTCTTTCTTGGTTCTGGAGTTGAGAATATGAGAAGTTGAATTTCTTCCTTTCGCAATTCATTAATGAAAAGATCAAATGATTCCCTTTTTATCAATTTAGTCAATGTAGTTTTGTTCCTAAGTTTAGGTATCAATGCATCAACAGCAAACCCTTTGTTTGGACCTTTAATTGTTAACTGATGAAAGATTTGTGATTCAAGTAAGATTTCTTCAAATAATGACCACCTATCTAGAACAAGATTTCTAACATTTATTGATACAACCTGTTTATTTAGAAAGTTCATTATTTTTTTCATATTGAAACGAGAATCAGAATTCTGATACTCCCTGTCTGTGTTACTATTATTATCGTTTGTAAAAGCTTTAGAAAACTCTCCAACGGGATCTAGTACAAGCAAACCCATCTGACGGAATTTTGAATATGCTGTCAAAATCATTTTTGCCAGCGTTGATTTTCCTGAGCCAGTTATTCCAAAAATTCCAAGATGATAGGCTTCTCCAGCACCATTTTCACCGTAATCAAAATGCTTGAACCACATTGGCAACTTGGTTTTGGAGCCATAACTATTTCCCAGATAAAGCAAACTATTTTTTTGCCTTTCTAAAATGGTACTTAAAATATCATCATTTACCTGATAAACATACGTTCCTGTGGGTGGTACTGTACCCAACAAACTGGGTTCAACCAAATCATCGGAACTTGTAAATATTGCGCTACAAAGAAGCTTGCCTATATGAACATCCTGTATGCCGCTAATAGGATTAACAGAACCCCTTTTTCTTGCTACAGATTTTATGGTGGGATCCTCCAATAAAAAGTTCTTTAGGGCAATTTCTATAATTTGACCAATTGCATAATGATTCTTCGAATCCTGTAAATATCTAAAGATGGCCAGCTCTCCAACAAGTTGTCTTGTGACAGAGGATTCCAATATGTCAAGTGCAAGTTCAATTGTTGAGGACGGTGAGCCAATTGTTCCTATAATGGAACTATTATTTAAAAAATAATTAATTTTCTTGTCTATCGAATTTTCCAAACCTAGTTCCATAGCCACTATCCACCTTCAGTTCTGTATGAGTGCATCATGAAAAATATATCCTTTTCATTATTATCTGCTAATTCGGTCATTTGTTTCATTATGATTTGTTTGTAGGCAGGAATAGCTGGAGCCATATGCTTGGCTATCCTATCAGCCATATAAAGTGGAAATGGTTCCATCATGGACGGGGTTTGACATTGACTCTTTATGTTATACAAAATGGCATTTAGTTTCCTATCATCGCGAGCGATTGCCAATGGCACTTCAATCCTTAATGCAGGACACCAAGAATGTGGTTTATAGTAAATAACTGAAAGATTTTTTATTCCCGAAATTACATCTTGCATCAAGAGCTGTAGTTCCACGTCCTTGTATGGTAATCTTATATGCCATCCTTCCTCACTTGTAAATAATTTTGGGCGTGTAAATTCTCCAGGATCCAATATCAAAGTTAGAATTGCTCTATCATCATAATTTTCGGGCCAGTGAAGATTCTTACCTACGTCATTCCTTGAAGTATACTTTGGTATTCCCAGATAGTATTTCTCTTTAAACTCCAAAATTTTCTTGTAAGAAATCAGAAAATCTTTGAAATCATCCTTGATTTTTACAGACGATTTTGTGTTGAGAGTCTCAATGAAATTAATAGCCTTGTACATATGAATTAGTGCAGTTGTAAGAGATCCATCTAGATAGACTATATCATATGGAGCACTTGAAGCTAATTTAATTTCCATTTCTACCATAATTGCTCTCGCCGCTATCATATTCTCAGGATTGTGTTTTTCAGGATTGACGAATACATCATGACTTGGCATGATACGCTTGCCATTTTCTTCATCCATACCATTTACGGCAACAGCCGCAGCAAAGAGTAAATCCGTTCCTAGGAGACGATCTACTGCATATGCACCGTCTACGCCACCTGAAACTAAATGGTCAATATTCTTAAATTTACTATCATTGTCTAATAATCCTGTTTGATCAAGTTGCAGTCGAAATTTCTGTCTTTTCCGATTAATGTCATGAATTGAGCTTTGTAATATTCCGCCGATTTCATTAGTTTTCAGTAACATCTGCTCTACTAATGAGGCAGGAATCTCTAGAAAAGATGATGAATCAGCTTCATACATAGGCATTTACCAAATAGTTATCCAAACCTGAGTAAGGAAAGTAATAATGGATGAATTTCAGAAATGAAGTTGAGGTAATCTTATTCTGCACTTTCAGACGCATCTATGCCATATAATCAGAATGAACTTAGCTTTATGCCTTTCTAATTAACCTATACAGACTCTTCTGGCTTTACCTTCACCACCAGGTGTCAATAGCATATGTTATCATATTTGCAAATTTGTCAGTTTAGATTCATCCAAGATTGTTTTTTCTGAACCTTTATTTTCTTTTAAACTCAAAATGAATGGTAATGAGGTTTAATCTAACAGCAAACAAGCGTATAGAAATGGCTTTTTGTAGCAAGAATTTTTTTAGTTTGATATAGAATTCAGTTTGATGATCAAAGTTGTAGGAACTATTTTTTTGTTGCCTTTATGAGAACATAATCTATATCTCCTGATAGAGATAGTTTTTTCATTTTGAGTGCCGAACGATACACTATTCTTTCGGTGATATCTAGAGCAAATTTTTTCAAGAATGAACCATGGTTGCCTAAAATATTCCTTCTGAAATCGTTTCGATCTTGAACATAAAAATCCGTTAATGGGATATATACAGATTTTCCAATTCTACGCATGTCGCTTATCACAAAATGCTCTTGTGAGATAATTGAATTAATTCGTGCCAATTCATAGTGTTCAGAAGCCCATGTAATTGATAAAATTCCGAGTACTCTGAGATTTCTTAAGGAATTTAGTATCTTAATTCTGGTTACACCACCAGGTTCTGGACTTGTTATGACTGGAATAGCAAGAACTATCAATCCAGTCTTTTTTAGTACTCGGTGTGACTCTCGAATAAACTCTAAAAAGGATTTAAAATGTTGTGCTGACTCCAGGGCAATAATTCTATCTGCAAAAGAATCGCTAAATGGAAGACATGTTGCCGTAGCATTTACTCTTGATAATACAACACCATTATGTTTAGTAATATACTTTTTAGTAGTAACCTCTGTCTTAACTGAAGGTTCCA
>DASQWJ010000170.1:0-7801 GCA_035640315.1 Nitrososphaeraceae archaeon | reverse complement strand
CGGTGTTAATGCCGCATTTTATATCAATATTTGTATCAAAATTAGTAACCGTACTCCATATATCCAACCAATTTTTCTTAAAAAACTGGAATGCCTTTTTAAGTTTTAGAGCAGCAATAATCGCATTTGATGCACCAGTTGAACCGTCATCATCTGATTCCTTGAATCCAAAGTATGCCAGTATTCCATCCCCAATGAACTTATCAATTATTCCACCATATTCATGTATGATGGGAACAGCCACGCCTAGATATTCGTTGAGAAATACAGCAATGAGCTCTGGGTGGTCCTTAAAAACTTCGGTCAATTTTGAAAAATTACTGATATCCCAAAAAACAATGGTCATAACCTTATTTTGGATTAGGGTTGCATGAGGGTCACTCAAATACTCGATAATCGCTGGATCTAGCTGTCTCTGAAGACGAGTTAATATTTTTTGGTTTGCGTTGTCGGATACTGACAGGTTTAAGTCGTCCAGAAATCTCGCCCTCTCATCTTCCGTCATCTGATCTTCGGGTCTTGGTAAAATCCCAATAACGCCTCTTTCAGTAGGATGCATAGTGCAGTAATAAGGTATACTTTGTTGATTACTATCTATCTTAACAGTTGTAGATTCCCCTGGCAACATACTTCCGGTTTGAAAGAAAGGACTTGGCAAAGTGGAATTTGCATCCCCCGAAGTCAAATTATGTACTTTTGTATCTCGATTGATCCAAGTTATTGATTCGCCTTTCACAATCTTGACAATCCTAGGCTCAAAGTACGTGATTTCCTTAGTATTCTCTTTAAATTTGGGAATAACTACAAATTGTTTCAATCAATTCTAACTAATTGCTAAGGAATATAACCTTACGTTCGTTCGTTCGTTCGTTCTTACCCTAATTTGGTTTCAGATCTTTATTTTATCAAGAACCAAAACTTGTCGTTAATACTAATGACATTAATGTCGACATAGAAGAAATGTAATCCAAGAAAGACATTAATTATGGTTTCAGACCCTTACAAATTATGGAAGGAGTTCAAAAACTAAAATGTAGTTCCTGTGGAATTACATTCATGTCTGAAACTAATAGTCCACTTTGTCCTACATGTTCTGAAACATCAAGTGCTCATCATCATGGAGCGGAACATAGTTGTGGTTGTGGTGGTCACTAGCTACTTTTTTTGAAATTTAGTTAGTACTATTTGAAGTATCAAACTTTTGTAAATATTTTACTTTGTTTCTTTAAATGCCAGATCGTAAAAACTATCAAAATCATTAGTAATAAACTAAATAAGTTTCCAAATGGTTATCATGGATTCCTTAAACAACTATAATTTCCAATTCGTCGTACGCGTCTTTTACTGATAGCTCAACTAATGTATCCTCATAAATCAATAACCAATGCCGTATCCCTACGACAGGTACCTTTCTCACAAAAATTTTTCCTGTCTCAATTAGATTTGCTTTTAGATATGCAAATTGTAAAGGGATTTGATTTTCAGGATTTCTTATTTTGAAAAGACTCTCTTGAAGTTCTATGCCAGGTCTACCACCCTGAATATTTACCATGACATTTTCAGAAAATCGGTTTAGTATTTTGGCGGTTACATAGCTCTGTCCTATTTCAAATCTGTCTATATTCAATAATACTTGAGATCTGACCATGGGTGACTTTGGAATTTCATGAAATAATACTTCAGATATTGCATCAAAGAACAAATCTTAAATCAATATCAAGTGGATGACTATTCTATTTACGATTTTCTATGATTCTTGCAAGAGGGCTTGATTCAATTTAATGTCCAGGGATGTTTATTATGTATAACTCTCATATTCAATTTAGATTGATACATCCTGCAAAGATGACTCAATCCTATAACATTTTAATATATTATTTTGACTCAGTCTACCTATCTTGATCAGTCTTGATGAATTGGTATTGTTATACGATTACTTTGGGTATCCTGGTATTTTATTAGTGAGCTTTATTATCAGTATATTGTTCTTTCTACCGATACCCTACTTTCCTCTTCCTCTCATAGCAGCGTTTAACAAGAATCTAGATCCACACATCATTTCTCTTTGTGGAACAGTTGGTGCTGTTGCTGCAAAAACGATCATTTTTTATCTTGCTTATTCTGGACGCAATATTATTTCCAAAAAATCGAAAGGTAGAACATTATCACTTCAGAAAGTTGTGGGAAAATATGGATGGATAGGGGCATTTATTGCTCCAATAATTCCATTTTCAGAAAATTTCATTTATATCACATTGGGACTTACAAAGTACAATCCATGGAAGTTTGCAGTTTCAGTTTTTGCTGGAGTTTTCTTATATAATGAGTTTATAGTATGGCTTGGAGTATTGCTAGGACGACCATTTGTTCAAAGCATTATTTCACAATTTACAGACACAAGCAATCCTGCTGCCATTATCATAGCCATAATTCTTAGTATCACTGGAGTTTTGGTTACTTTATACTTACTGATAAAAATAAATTGGAATAAGATTATTGAGAAAAAGTTTCCATGGACCAGAACTGACAAGTCAGATGAATAAAAATAATTTACCCGTATCTATTGTAACAAAAGTTCATATGATGGTACATTTTGCAAGTTACTTTTTAGGATACCAAATTTGAATCTTTATAATTCTACGTCGCGAAAAATAGTAGTAAATCTTAATTAGATAACTGGTTATTTTATATATATTGCATTATTGGGTAGGCTCATTTTGTCGCATATTGGATAAGACACAAGGTAATTCTGTATTTCCTGGGGGCGTTAAGGCTATATCAGACATCATCAAGATAGCTGGGGATATAGGAAATCAAATTCCTGACAAGTCGTGGATGCTATATTTGCTGGAATTGTTCAATATCCGCAAAATTCCAGTTGAATTGAATCTGATTTGTCAGTTTGATAATCAAGATTATTTTGAGGCAATTTTTCAGGGCATTAATAGATACAGATTCAAAAAAGTATTACCAATCATTGGTCATTCATACCTGAGAATCATAATGATGCATGAGAAAAATAAACTAATTAGATATAGCCTTACTGATCAGCTTAATGGAGATACAGAAATCTTTGATTTTTCTCTTGATAATATGAAATTTGATTATGTTGGAGGGAATCAATTTACTGGAATTGAGTGGTGGAATAAAACAGGTAATTTTCCTTATTCAATTAGATACAATGTAGAAGTTTCCCAACTTATGTTTGGATTTTTAGACAAGGCAGATTCCGACTCAATAACTTTTGTTCCTCATAATTCGTTGATACCAAATAATGATAACTCCGGAACAGATTACCCTATATCATTTCGAAATATCATGTTAAAAGATGGTTGTGTTTGTTACTCGGTTGAGCCTGGTAACTGTAGTAACGGAATTCATTATAGTATATGATTAGACTGCAGAACGATAAATTTTGTTGATTTCATTTATAGAATTATCCTTGATGCTCTAGTCTTTTGAGAAAGTTAAAGTTTAAAACATACTATCTCTGATTTGGTTTTAATTGATAGGCTGGATTGTTCTCATATTGGCTATTATAGTTATTTTGGCAGTAGTGGGACTGGGTTGGGACACATTTTTTGGTGGAGTGAAGAAAGGTGCAGAGAAAATCAGTAATCTTCCAGAAGTAAAAAACCTAACCGAGAAGGCAAAAAGCGAATTTGATAATATCCTTGGTAACTCTACATTTGATGCTATTGCTATCTTTCAGAAAAATCCAATCTAATTTCTAATTTATCGTGTTATGAAAGGGATTTGCCAGCCCCGTGTTTGGCATCCCTTCCATCGTTGTTGATGTATTGTACTTTCGGTGAACGGAGCCAAAAACCGAAAGTTTTTCTTAATTATCAGTGCACAACAAAATTTAAAACAATTTACAAGTTATGGCTTATTATCTACTTTAGTTCTCACGCAATCAGCTTAAAATAGAATGGCAAATTCATATTGAAATTGTTTAAGTAACAGATTTAAATGATGGAGACGAATATTATGCATGTTCCAAACTACCTTGAAAAACGGAGGCGGTATTTGAATGACGCAGGAAGTCTCTGGCAATGATAAACTAAAATGTCATCTCTGTGGTATTATGTTTGCCACTCAACAGGAAAAACAGCAACATATGAAATTGGAGCATCAAAATAAGGAAGAGCCCACTGGAGTTGGCTAATAAGACTACAGACCTTAATTTTCTTCAGGTTTGATCAAAGATGAAACATTTCACTTGATTAATTCTTAATGGTTCTAGTTATAATTACTCTGTACGGTAATGTTCTAAAAATTCTTTCATCAAAATTTTGCAAATTGTAGATTATGACTGGTTAATAAATATTAAGAGACTTACTAAAATATGAGACATATAGGATACTGGGCATCACAAGAACAATATCCCATGCAACAATTGATTGATTTTGTACAGGAAGCCGAAAAAGGAGGGTTTGAAACAACCCTTACTAGCGATCATTTTCATCCATGGTCTCATACTGGCGGACATGGAAACTTTACGTGGGTGTGGATTTCAGCCGTTGCTGAAAGAACAAAAAAGATGATGTTGATGACGGGGGTTACGGCAGGTGTATATAGATATAATCCTGCAATAATTGCACAAGCATTTGCATCGTTGGATGTATTGTACCCTGGACGAATTGGACTTGGTATAGGTTCAGGTGAAGCGATGAACGAAGTACCATTGGGATTTGATTGGCCATCAGCAGAGATTAGGGTTGAAAGGACAATTGAAGCTATTCAAATCATAAACACATTGTGGAGCAAGACCAAAAGTTTGGACAAATCAGAAAAATTCACAATTACTGATTCTAAAATGAATAACAGTTATTCTACTAGCATAGATGAAGATGGGTTTGTAACGTTTAACGGAAAATATTTTAAAATAAGAAATGCAAAATTGTATACTCCTCCTTCAACTACTATTCCGTTATATATGGCAGGTTCAGGTCCACAGGCAATCAAAGCTGCTGCCAAATATACTGATGGCTTGATTACAACTACAAAACCTGATGGAGCTAAAGAAGTATTCGACATGTTTGATAATGCAGCATTGGAGGTAAACAAGGATCCAGTTTCACTCCAAAAAATAGCAAAACCAAAAGTCTCTTATTCTGAGGATTATGAAAAAGCATTCAAAGCTTGTGAGTTTTGGCGTACTACACAAATTGATAATGCATTTGATACTGATATAAGTGATCCAAGGATTTTAGAACGAAAGGCAAAACAAGAAGTATCTGACGACGAACAGAAAAAATCCACAATCATCGTTACTTCTATCGAGGATCTAATTTCTCCAATCGAAAAATATTTTCAAGCAGGATTTACACAGTTATATATTCACAGCACAAGCCCTGACGAGATTGAATTTATCAGACTATTTACAAAAAAGGTGCTGCCCTATTTCGTAGGTTAACAAGTGAATACGAAAGCATTCTGCATTGGTTTGATTATCCTAATTTGAGCTACTATTTTTGACTTAGATCACTGACGATATTACCAGCGATTTTTGAGTAGAATTGGACATTAGAGTTGAACTTCTAAATGTAATATTGTGCAAATAAATGTAAAGTATTGGCATTAGCTAAAGTTTCAGAAAACGATAGAAAAACCATTATTTGGAATTTCATGGAAGAGTTGTGGGAAAATTATGTAAATGCGATAGAAAATAATCTGCCCACCAAGTTCAATCTATCAGACTTTTTTAACTTTGGAATTTTAAGGGATGGTTTTACAGAGAATGATAAGATTTCTGTTATCAAAGAATATGCAAAGAAAAAAGGTTTTGTCAAAATTAAGGGTACGGAAGTACAAATAACTATGAAAGGGCTAAAGGAATTTCAAAAAGATGTCCATGCTTGGGATAAGATGAGTTAGGTGCTGTAAAGCCAAGTTATGACATATTCTTTACTTTAGCTACTAATTTCTTTTCTTAACTGCTCTATCAACTCCTGAAGTAGTGCTATTAATTTTTTCTTCTGAATGTTATCAGATGAACTCCATCTGTCCCTATCTGCCCGTTTATGTGCCAATTTGTATTTGAGCCCTAACATAGAAGTGGTGTATTTATTCGCATCTAATTTTTTGACGGTTTGGTTCGCAAGGATGTACCAATGATATTCTGTCCCTACAGGAACGCCAGATCCTTCAGGTGCATGTCCCGCTCTTCTTTTAGTAACATTAAATGTAAATTGCCATTTATCTGGCGTTACCTTTTTTTCTTTCCATTCTCCCTTATCATAATACCATTTATGAGTCCTTCCAACCCTCATTCCAGTGTATTTCCTTCCTTCAAATTCTTTAAACTGATCATACGAGGTTGAATTACCTTTCCTAACTTCATTCTTCTTTTTCTGAATACCTTCTTGGCGCATGTTCTACACTGTTAAAAAAAATATTTAATGGTTTACTTCATAAAGAACTGACGACCTTCCAAATTTAGTTTGAGTGTAAATGTTAAATTCAAGTACTACCAATTAAATAGAATGAATTCATTTTAGATTTCTCTTGCTCTCGCTATTATTTCGTTAATATTTTGCTTTTCGGTAATAACTCCTGCCCATAGATCAGTTTTTTTCATCACTTGGGGCACATTTTCAATAGTAAAGTCGGTAGGTAGAATCGAATCCAAGTTACTCCACTCTACAGGCATTGAAACTGTTGCTGAAGGATTTGGCCTTAAAGAGTATACTGAAGCTATCGTTTTTCCTCTTGAATTTTGATTGTAATCAAAGAATATTTTTCCTTTCCTTTTTGCTGTACTCCATTCTATCGTTACCTTGTCAGGAAATCTAGAAACCATGATTCTTGCCATTATTTCAGCAAATTTCTTTGTTTGCTCATACGGATAACGATTGATGATAGGCACATAAATATGGAGTCCTGATTTCCCTGAAGTTTTAACATACGAATTTATTTTCAATTCTTTCAGGATATCTTTCAATTGATATGCGACTTCGACAGCTGCCTTAAAACCTGTAATATTATACTCGGGTTCTTCATCTTTTTTCTCGTTACCCGAGTAGATATAAGGATCTAGATCAAAGACAATAAAATCAGGGAAATTCAATCCGCATTTTTCCTCGTATAGAAGTGAAGAAGTATCGCAACTATCAAACTCCTTTATTCTACTATACCATGGATGCATCTCAATACATCCCAAGTTAGCTATCCATATCAGCGTCTCTCTGTTATTACATACAATGTAGTTGATATTGGAATTTCTGTTTTCTGAATGAACTTTAGCTGTTTGAACAAAATCTGGCTTCTTTTGATTCCAATCTTTCTGATAAAATGACTTTCCTTCAATTCCATTAGGATATCTGTTAAGGGAAAGGGGTCTATCTTTTAAATGTGGAAGGATCCAATCGCACATATTTTCATAATACTCTATCAAGTCTCTTTTAAGGAATCTTCGATGATCTTTTGTTGATTTCCAGAATAATTTGTTTGGGTTTGTAATCTTGGCCTTCACGTCGCCAAGAGTTTTATCATTCCCATTTACTTTATTAGGATGGGTGGGACTAACGGGGTTGTCTGCTTCAATAATACATTCATTAGGCTTTTTGTCTTCACGTAATCTCAAGAAAACCGGAGCCCGCAATATTCCATCATTAGTCCAATCAGAAAATTTTATTTCAGCAACAAGTACTGGATTTAGCCAAGTAATTTCTCTATTAATATATGGAAGTTTGTCCACAGGCATGAAATCCTTTTCATTACTCTTTAATATTGAGTATAACAAATCAAGGGTTTCATCATCAAATCCTGTACCTACATGACCAACGAACCTTAGTTT
>DASQWJ010000169.1:0-8449 GCA_035640315.1 Nitrososphaeraceae archaeon | reverse complement strand
GCCTTGTAAAAATAGCATCTTACAAGATGGTCTTTGAAGAATCCCCATTACCTCTTTTTGTTTTCAGCAGTACAAAAAAGTCAAACTATGTTATAGGCACAGCTCTTAACATGGCAGAACCTGACGGAGTATCATACTTTTATTATGCCACAATCCCTGCGAATCCCACATATTCCTTCATCAGGTATTCCAGTCTTAAATCAGAAGACCCCGCATTTACCAACAATATTGAGGAACACGGATATATTTACATCAAACTAATAAAGCTACTAGGCTCACATCCTTTAGTGAAAGTCGATGAATAAAGTTTCCTCATATAGAGAACGAATTAAGAAAATTTCTACAGATAACAACAGTTCCATAATTCTAGCGCTTGACCTTGAAACACGTTATCAGAGTCAAAGGTATATTGAAAGGTTGGTAGATAACCTCCATCCATACCTGTGTGCCGTAAAAATAAATTTCCATCTTATCTTACCATTTGGTAAAAAAGAAATTCAAAATATAAATAAAGTGATACATGGATTTGGTTTGTTATCAATTGCAGATATCAAATTAAATGATATCAGTAATACCAATCATGTAACGTTACAAAATCTACATGTAATGGGTTTTGATTCGGTAATAGTAAATCCAATAATAGGACAAAAACAACTAAAGTCCCTGGTCGATTTCGCCCACAAATTAGGAATGGGTGTAATCTCGCTAGTCTATATGAGTCATAAGAACGTAAACGAAGGATATGGACTAGATATAGTTCAGCGAAAATCAGGCCGACGTAAGATTTTTCCGCTCTTTGAGATATTTTTGACATATGCTAGCAAGAGTAATGTTGATGGAATAGTTGTTGGAGCTACACACTTGAAGACATTAAAGCACATCGCATCAGTTTCAAGAATACCCATTTATTCTCCTGGTGTGGGTACTCAGGGAGGTAACCCAAAATTGGCAATTGCCAGTGGAAGCAATTACCTGATTATAGGCAGATCCATTTTACGTTCAACGGACCGACGAAAGACTTTATCAAAACTGCTAAAGACAAACGAAATTTGAATTTGAGAAATTTTCTTCTTTTTGAATCTGCTATTTTGTATTAGAGAAATTCTTTAGGAAATTAATAGTAGAAGTTAATGCAGCTTTTGCATTTGAATATGTTAATTGGTTTAATGCGCTGTTGATTTCAGCCCATTGATAACCTATATGCTCATGTGAAATTATTACTCTATCAACATTTGTAGATGCAAGAAACAAAGTTACCTGTTTTGATATCAATGTTGATTTCCTAGTATATTTATAATTCAGAATATGCTTAAAGCCCGGTATTAATGTAAAAGTTTCAATACCTGTCTCTTCTTTTAATTCCCTAGATGCAGCCTGCATTTCTGTCTCATTAATTTCAATATTACCCTTTGGAAAATCCCAGTGACCTGAATTATAATGAAGTAGCAACACACAGGGATGAGAGGTATGGAAATTATCAGAAATTAGGATAAAACCAGCAGATTTTTCTGTAGTCATATCAATCTTAAATAGAGTCCTACGTCCTAATTGTTATCCGTATCGGCACCGTCGTTTCCATCCGCTTCCGTTTCCGCAGAAATCGGCGAATATCCATGAATGTCTAGCCATTCCTTTTGGTTCATCCACCTACTGCAATACCACGTTAATTTTTCTTGATCGTAATCGCCATGTTCTGGCATTTATAACACTCATGATAGATATTGGCCATATCAATATTGTCCTATTTTCCATATCTTCTACGACGTCTTTGAAATGTCCTTATTGCTCGCATAAGATCTATTTTTCTAAATTCCGGCCAAAAAACATCCATAAATACTAATTCGCTGTAAGCGCTCTGCCACAAAAGAAATCCACTTAATCGCTTTTCTCCAGAGGTTCTCAAGATAAGATCTGGTTCTGGTTGAGGTAGGTGAGAGGTATAAAGATATGAATCGATTGAATTTTCATCAATATCAGCTATTCGTAGTTCTTTCTTCTCCACTGCGTGAGCAATCTTTCGGATTGCTTCAACTAATTCTTGTTGTCCACCGTATGCAACAGCGATATTAAGAAAGGTAAGATCGTAATGATTAGTATCTTTTTCCAGCTTGAACAAAATATCCTTAATTGATTGAGGTAGAGCGTCTATGTTTCCTATAGCCTTAATTTTCATCTCTCGCTCGTGGATTCTAGAATCATTGTATAGTTTCTCAAGTTTTGAGGCAAGCAGACTGTAGATATCTTCTAATTCCTTCTGGTCACGCTCTAGATTTTCAATTGACAGTACATACAGAGTGGTGATCTTGATCTTGAGATCGTATATCCATGTTAACAACTGTTCGGCCTTGTCAGCCCCCATCGCATGAGCTCCCTTGCTGGCAAAAAAATTGTATTTTGCCCAACGTCTATTTCCGTCTAGTATTATAGCAACATGATTTGGTAAAGAATCTTTTCTTATTTGCGATTCTAATTTACGCTCATAAAATCTATAAAACCAGTTATTATTAAGGAGGTGATAAAAAAAGCCGTACATTTGACCTCTGATCAACTGATTTTAAATCATATAATAATGCTATGAATCCAAGTTTTACTAATGTTTCAGTTGTTCTCCACCTTTCTTGTTTCTGAAATATTGAAACAAAAATGTCGTAGCGACAAGGGTGACAGCAAGTCCTATAAGTAATGACGAAATAAGATTGAATGGATTGGTCTTTTCAGTCAATACTGAAGTGAATTGAATAGCAGGTATGTATATTGTACCAAGTATAACCAATCTTATGATATCAGAAAATATCCTGATACTTCCTTTAAACCAGTTACTTAGGAATATCCCTCCAAATATAGTACCTAGACCTATCCAAATCAGTGTAATTGACCCATTAACAAATCCCCCTACTACTGCTCTGGTCGTAATGATCTCTGATATACTCGCGCCCTTAACAATAGCTCCAGGTGGTATGTCAGAAATACCATTTGATATACCCACTAAAATTATCATGATACCAGCGAACGTTGAAAATATTCTTATGAATGTCGAAGGGGTTGTCCTATTAAGAGAACTTAGTGATTTGTCAATATCAAACGCCCTCATAACAAACGCAACCCCCAATACGCTTAGTACGATAGCCAAAGCTTCTCTTGTAAATCCAAAAATAGTAGCAAATCCACTTGAAATTAGTAGCGCTCCTGGCACGCCCAAAAAGAATTTTGAATATCGTGGATCATAGACTAACATTTTAACATACTTTCCAAAAACAGCGTACGAATATTCAACACTTCTACTATGTCGAATGATTATCCTTTGAATCGATACTACTGGAACAATCGCCTGAATGAGTGGAATTACCGTCTCATCGTCTTCTCCATCAGAAACAATGACTACCCCTTCGGCCTTGAATTTGGATAGTACTTGTATTAACTCTGAAGATATTTTTTCATCTGCTTCAATACCTCGATTGTAGGCACCTGTTATTACTGCAACTTCTGATTCATAACCTTTGGTCACAAGCTCTTCATATAACTTGACGGCGCCAAAGATTGCGTTAGAATCAGCATCCTCTGGATCTTCAATCGCCAATCTAGTCCCTGCGCTTATACACTGATCTCTTCCAAATACAGGAGTCTCGACACCCCCGTGCGTACCGAGATCGTCATCTCGGTCTATACAAACCACGAGGACTCTTTTATAGTGAGTTGAAATAGAACCATAGTCCAGACTCTTTTTATCCCTAATGTATTCTAGGTCCTTTGGCAATCTTTTCTACGGACTAAAATATGTAGCAGAGGCTAATTAATTTGATGGTTCAATAGTATAAGTGATTTTTAGTGATAATAATATAATTGCGGAAAATAGAAAACAAAATGCATCAACATCTCATATATCAGAGAAATGGAAGCGATGTTGAGTGCAGTTAAGAGAAAAAGACTTATGTAAACACATCCGTATCAGATAATCAGTTGACATCAAAGTTGAACACCGACAGCTCCAAGAACAGGACCTCCAGATATGCATTAAGAACAATCAGATATCAGAATTCACTCATGGTTAACGTTTGTGATCTTTCGTTAATAAACAAGCAGATACAACATGGCGATATCACAATTGACATCAAGAAAAATTACTGGATGGATAAAGAAGCAGATGAGAGCGAAATTGAATCGTATCTAAAAAAATCATCCATTTCAAACCTCGCCGGAAAAGATACAGTCGAAAAAGCTATTGAATTGAATCTGGCAAAGAGGTCTAGTGTAAAGTATTTTTCAGATGTTCCATTTCTAATGATATATAGATTCACACAATCATACTAACTGATTGTCAATAGTCAAACAATAAATAAATAATAAAGTCTTGAATCTTAAGCGATGGTTTTCTTTTGAACAAAAATGAAAATGAAAATCTAAGTCTATCATTACATATCCCAGAGGACAGGATACCAGTAGTCATAGGAAATAAAGGAAAAACAAAAAGCGAAATTTCTAAAAAATGTAGCGTCAAAATTGAAATTGAAAGTGAAACTGGTGAAATAACAATTACCTCGACATCTAAGAATTTCGATCAATATGGTGCCTTAAAGGCAAGGGATATTATCAGTGCGATCTCAAGTGGTTTTTCTCCTGAAAGAGCATTTAGAATCTTGGATGAAGAAACTCTTTTTCAAATATTAGATCTTCGCAATTTTACAAGTTCAAGCAATTCTACCAATCGCATAAAAGGCAGAATTATTGGTGAGAAAGGTAAGGCAAGGAAAAATCTAGAAGAACTAACTAATACCTTCATTTCCATTTACGGACATTCAATAGGATTGATTGGCAACTATGAAGAGATGAAGCTTGCCACTGACGCAATAATGTTACTAATAAAAGGAAGATCCCATAAGAGTGTCTATGAAATGCTTTATCAAGCAAAAAGAAGAGCAAAACTTGAAAAATTACAACTCTGGGAAAATTAGATTTCGCAGAACATATTCCCATTGAACATACCAAGAACTTTTTTTATTATGTTATTTTCTTAAGTTTTATTGATCTTTCCATCTTTTAAAGAGGTCATGTTTTATGTTTAGTTGATCAAGGATCTTGCCAACTAGGTGATCTACAATTTCTTCAATTGTCGAGGGCTTGTGATAGAATCCGGGCATAGCAGGAAGTATGATTGCTCCAGCTTGCTGTAACTTAATCATATTTTCAAGATGAATTCTTGAAAGCGGTGTTTCCCTTGGCACTATAATCAGTTTTCTTGATTCTTTTAAGGTAACAGATGCAGCGCGAGAAATAAGAGTGTCATCGTACCCATTTGCTATGCTTGACAATGATTTCATGCTACAAGGCACTATAACCATTCCATCATGTAGGAATGATCCACTTGAAACGGAAGCATCCAGTCTGAAATTATCGTAATTAACAGAAGAGAGGGATTTCACATATTCTAAAGTTTTATCGGTCTCAATTTCTATATTCTTTTTTGCCCATTCGCTGATAATGAGATATGTTTGGATATTGATTGAATGCAGAACTTCAATCAGTCTTATTCCGTAAATAATACCAGATGCTCCAGAAAGTCCGATTACAATCTTGTCATGTCTTATCTCTGCCAATATTCAAAATAATGTTGAACACTTATTTATTGTTGTTATTAATCGAACAGCATGCTGACAATATTCGGAACCGTTGCGCTAGATACTACGCGTACTCCATTTCACACAATTGAAAAGGCTTTGGGAGGAACAGCCACCTTTTCGTCAATATCAGCTTCTAATTACACTGCGACTTCACTTATTGGAATCGTAGGACATGATTTTCCGCCCGCGTACTTACAACTGTTAAAGGACCGTCTTGATATCAGAGGTTTGAGCGTTAGTCAAACTGAAAAAACTTTTCATTATGATTCCTCATTTGGCTATGATCTTGCAAAGAGAACGACCAACAAAACAGAATTAAATGTAATTGCGAATTACCAATCTACAGTACCAGAGGAATACATTGATTCTGAATTTGTTTATCTTGCAAATAACGATCCAATTCAAAATATGAACCTACTAAAACAATTTTCCGGCCCAAAGTTAGTAGTTTGTGATACGATGGATTTTTGGATTTCCAACAAGCGAGAGGACGTGATGAAGCTGATAAATAAAGTTGATGGAATAATGTTGAATGAATCGGAAGCCAAATTACTGGTTAAAGAAAATAATATTCTAAAATGTGCTCGATTGCTAGTCTCCAATGGGCCATCTTTTGCGGTTATAAACAAGGGAGAAAATGGATCTCTTCTTTTTCACGACAATCAATTCTATCCACTCCCTGCCTTTCCTACCGAAGTAATAAAGGATCCCACAGGAGCAGGAGATTCATTTGGTGGCGCATTTATTGGATATTTATCACTACAACAAAGTCACGATTCTAAGGCAATGAAGAATGCAATGATACATGGAAACATCATGGGTTCTTTCACGATAGAAGATTATGGGGTTCAGAGGCTTGTCAGTGTAACGCTCCAAGACATCAAACAAAGACATCAAGAATATAAGGAAATTCTTACGTTCTAACAAATCTGACAAAGCAACTTTAGGTAACATGCCACTTGTACTGTAATCATTTCAATTCCTATTGATTATTTTCAAATTGATAACGTAAATAGGAGATATTCATTAATCAATTGCATTAAACTGATGACAGTTGGAAAACATCAAGGATTCCTTAAAATCAAAAATTAACCTCTCTGATATAGAAGCACAGATTTTTCTGTACTTGATACAAAATGATAAGACGCCGCCAGAAAAGATTTCAAATGATCTAAATCTTTCTCTCAAGGAGGCAGGTCAATTGCTAGATGGTCTGGTTGAAAAAGGATTGATTTTAGAACTATCAGGCATGTATCAAACATTTCATCCAAAATTTTCAATTATTAACGCATATCGTCGGCATTGTCTAAAAATGGGCATAGAGTTCAAAAAAAATGTTCAAGTCGATAGCCTTGCTTCGTCCATAGAAAGAATGCACGAATCTGCAAGAACTAAATATGGCAATTAAAAGTAATTACATGAATGTCAACCGTTCCAGAAAACAAGGTAGTCTATTTTGGTGTTATTAACATTAATGAAAACAACAGAACAATAGGTGCAGTTGATATCTGGAGAAATGTAATAAATAAGCAACTCTACTGTGAAGAAAAAAGATTGGGCATTCTCGAAATTGTAGACTATATTGGAATGCCTTCGATCCCCGAGGGCCAGGAATGGGCAGTAGCAATTAATAGAAATAGAAAGGGTAAGGAAAGGTGGAAATTAATAAAATTAGTAAAGAACGGAAAGTTTTCATTCATAGATACTGATGATGAAACGCAAATTAACGTTAATGTTGTTGATTTCAAGATAGTAGATGGAGACTGGTGGAGCTTTCTTGTTTCGAAGAACATAAACAGAAGTATTGAAATAACAAATGAGGAAAATCCAAAGTGATACGTGATACATTTACATCTGATGATCCGGAAATTTACGTAGAAAAGGCTCACGGTGGAGAGTACGCAAGCAAATTGAGAGGCTATTTTATCATAAAGGATACGAAATTAAAGTTCAACGCTATTGCCTTTGGGAGAATTGGAGGACACAACATCAGTCTAAATTTGACAAAGAAGACTCTCTCCAAATTGAAAGAATTAGGTTATGACACTGAAGATTTCCAGTTAGTGTTGCAGAGAAAACTGGTTGAAGGGCAAGTTATTCTCATAGATCCTGCTACCAAAACTGAAATCAAACCATAGCGTCACTTAATGCATTTTTACAGGTACACTGATTTCTTGTCTCAGGAATACTTGGAATTATTGCGCCAATTAACTCCTTTATCTTCTTGGCATTTTTGGCCAGTGCTTCTAGTATGTCCTTTGAAGAAACTGGATGTTCATACCAAACATCATAATCAGTTACGGTAGCAATCGACATGTAACATATTTGCATCTCTCTTGCAAGAACACATTCCGGTACTAGTGTCATTCCAATAATATCTCCATGCAAGACATCCTTGAAAAATTTTGATTCTGCCCTGGTTGAAAAACGTGGACCTTCAATACAGATGTAAGTTGAACCATCGTGCACATTGTAATTCAATTTGGTACTAGTTTTTAGAAAAATATCTCCAAGTTCATTACAAAATGGATCTGCACATGATATATGACATACCTGTCCTTCATCATAAAATGTATATTCTCTTTTTTTAGTAAAGTCTACAAATTGATTTGGTAATACAATATCACCTGGTTTGTACTTTTCTTGAAGACTTCCAACGGCGGATGGTGCAATGATCCTCGAAACCCCCAGTGAATTTAAAGCCCAGATGTTTGCCCTACTGTTTACTCTGTGTGGAGGAATCGTATGTCCTTTACCATGTCGAGGAATGAATGCAACAGAGCGACCGTTGTATTGACCGATAGTTACCAGATCGGAGGTCTTGCCGTACGGAT
>DASQWJ010000168.1:0-13615 GCA_035640315.1 Nitrososphaeraceae archaeon | reverse complement strand
TATCGATACTATTTCCCGATACTAATAATGGGATTGGATCATCTGTGTGTGATTTCTTAATACAAGGAGTAGAATGATCACCAGAAACAACGACTACATATGATCTAGTTACTGATTTTAAGAACGTACCAAAGAAATTTTTATCTATTAATTCAATATTAGACATTTTACCCTTTGCGTCTCCATCATGTCCATATTCGTCAGGCCCTTTAATGTGAACATAGACAAAATTATACGAGTCAAGGATTTTTGCAACTTCCATTCCTTTCTGGTTATAATCATCAATTTTTTGTGAACAAAACAAATCCATGCCAATTATTTTTGCAATTCCGATTTCTACCGGCATATCAACCAGGCATGAAGTAGAAATCCCATACTTCTCATTTATCGGTTGAAGATGCGGAATACTGTTCCCTGCATCTCGCAATAATATTACACTCATAGGCATCTTGTTTTTTGAAATTCTGTCAAGATTTACGTGATGATCCTTCATTAGTGCAATAGATTTCCTGGTGAATTCATTAACAATATTCGCGGACAACGTAGATGACTCGGAATTGTCTTCCGATACAGATTCCTGAACCGTCATGCTCTCTACATTGTTCTTAGCAATCCCAATACCATTTAGTTTACCATAGGCAGGATCTGTATTAGTTATTTTGTCCGATAGGGGTTTCTTGTTATGTCGAAACTTAATAATTACACGATGAGAGATTGTAGGAGTTATTTTAACGGAGACATCAGGATCGTCAAACATTAAGTTGTCCTCAAGAAATGAACAAATAGCGCTTGCTTCTTGTTTGATGATATCTCGGCCTGCACGTCTATCTATTATTTTATTCTGATCTAGTGTTGCAAAGTTACCTCTTAGGGCCAAGTCTCCATCGCGGAAATCAACGCCCGATCCAATTATTTCCACAATTCCTCGTCCAGCATATTTTTGTCCCTGAAAATCGTAACCTAGCATATTGAATACTGCAATATCGGACTGAGGTGATATTCCTTTACCAACACTTATGACTTGACCCATCTTCCCCTTTCTTGCCAGTGCATCAATATTGGGAGTACTAGCAGCCTCTAGTGGAGTCTTGCCATCCAGTTCGGGAGTTGGCAAGTCACCTATTCCATCCAACAGAACATACAATATCCTAAGATCTTGGCTCTCAAACAATGTGAAAGAAGTTAAAAAACCATGATTTATCTGTAATGTCCTGAAATTAGAAATATTTCTACCTCATAATTTATTATACAAAGGATTAAAAAGAACTAACAGATTAGGAGTTTAAGACAAATTGAGAATTATGGCTGTTGGAAGTAGAATATTCGTAACAAGCTTTCAATTAGCCGGTGTCGAAGGTATTAAGGTTGAATCACCCTCCGAGGCACTTCACCATATCAATAGTTTAGATAATGCCAGCGATGTAGGACTTGTTCTTATCAGCGAAGACATTGGTAAAGAAATCCGAAACCAACTGACCAACATTAGAGCCAATCGCCCAATCCCATTAATTTTTGAATTACCTGCACCTGGAAGCAGTAAGGAAAGTGTAGATTATAGAGCTCTGCTAAAACAAATTTTGGGAGTTTGATTCCTTAAATAGTTTGTCACATTTTATGTCCAATTAGTATTCCAAATTGCAAACTTGACGTCAGATGAAAGGTGTGATCTACAATGGAATCTAACGTATAGTCTATATTTAGAATGAGTTAACGTTATCAATTGATTATTTTAGTACCACTTGGTGTTATCCTAGTAATCAATATTGGAATCCTTGCATGTTGGATGTATTTTCTAGTATTTATTTCATGGTCAATTTCAAAATCACCCAAATTAGAATGGTCGGCAGGGTATCAAATAAAATCCAAACCCAAGGTTAGTATTATTGTACCAGCGAGAAACGAAGAACGAGCAATATCCAAGTGTCTCCAATCATTGCTGTCTCAAGATTATGACAACTTTGAAGTTATCGCAGTTGATGACTCTTCCACTGATAATACGTTTTCAATAATTTCTGATTTATCAAAGAATAATCGTGCACTTATTCCAATAAAGTGTCCGCCTAGACCTAATGATTGGATTGGGAAGAACTGGGCATGCTTTCAAGGTTACAAGAAATCAACCGGAGAAATTCTTTTGTTTACTGATGCTGATACCGTACATAGACCAGATGTATTATCATCGGCAATCAATACTATGATGCATGATGAATTAGATGCACTCACCTTGGTGCCAAAGCTTTTGTGTCAGGATGTAATTACAAAATTCACCTTACCCGTACTTTCGGTATTTTTACACTCAAGATATTCGCCGATTCGAGTAAATAATCCAAAGAATAAGATCGGTTATTTTTTTGGTAGTTTTTACCTAATATCCAAAATAAATTACAAGAAAATTGGGACGCATGAGCAGGTGCGCCGAGAGTTGGTTGAAGACGGAGCGCTAGGAAGGATTGTAAAAGAGCAAAAAATGAAACTAAAATTGGTCAGAGGTGAAAATTATGTAGAAGCATTGTGGGCCAGAGACCCGCGTTCGTTATGGCATGCATTGCGTCGAATAATTATCCCATTACATACAGAGAAGAAAAAATCGGCAATGATGATTACAGCTTTTATTTTTTTCATCCTAATGGAACCATTTCTAACGTTGCCATTCTCAATCCTTTATTTGTCAAATAATCCAGTCAAGGGACCCTTAGAAATTATCTGCATATTGATAATAGTCTTGATGCTAATTAGTGCAACTTTACAATCTCATTTCGGTCTCTTACAAAAATCAGTATATGGTCTTGGGTTTGTATTTGGGTGTACTGTAATAACTGCCAGTTTCTTAGTGTCTGCCATTTCCTTGAAGGGAAATCGAATTGTAAAGTGGCGTGATAGGAGCTACTTGGTTGGAACAAAACAGCACCCATTTCACCTATGAAGTTGAAACTAAAAGCCTTTGAAATTATTCATGCCAATCACGTCATATATGTAACTTGGCTGCATTCTGGTAAAGATTGAATATAAGGAAATGATAATGGGCAGAAATATCCTGAAACAAATTATTAATAATAAAGTACTTCAATACTAATAGGGCATTGAAATCTCAACTGGATGGAATAAATCTATCTACAGTAAATGACATAGTTCAAAATGTACAGAAATTTCCAATTAGTAGAGATGAAGTACTTCACCTAGTAGAAAAATATGATACAAAATCTATATGTACGGTGGCGAAAACAATCAGGGATGATTGCAAAAATGGGATAATTACCTATTCCAGAAAGGTATTCATAAATTTGATAAATCTTTGTAGGGATACATGCTCTTACTGTACATACAAAAAAGAGTTATCAGATTCAGATTTATCAATGCTTACAAAGGAACAAGTTCTAAACATCGCAACTCTAGGTAAACGATTTAAGTGTACCGAAGCACTAATTGTTACAGGTGAAAGACCTGAACAAAAATACCCCGAATACAGAGAATGGTTAAGAAAAAATGATTGCTGTACTACGATCGAATATGTAGACCAGATTAGTAACTTGATTTTGGAAGAAACTGGACTGTTACCACATACCAATGCAGGAACCTTGCACTATGATGAATTGTCATTGTTAAAGAAAACTAATGTTAGTCTGGGATGTATGCTGGAGACATCTAGTGAACGACTAGGGGGTAAAAACTTACCGCATGAATTTGCGCCTAGTAAGAATCCAAGAGCAAGAACTCGAGTACTTGAAAATGCAGGAAAATTAAAAATTCCTATGACGACAGGATTACTAATTGGAATTGGTGAAACGCTGGAAGAAATTGTTGATTCATTAATACTTATTAGGGAAATTAATCAAAGGTATGCCAATATCCAAGAACTGATAATGCAGAATCACGTGCCAAAATATAATACTAAAATGAGGAACTTTACGCCTCCAACACATGATTTGTTCTTACTGATTGTATCGCTGGCAAGAATTATTATGCCCAATATGAACATTCAGGTTCCGCCCAATCTGAGTCCCAATTATTACTCGACATACATTAATGCAGGAATTAATGATTGGGGTGGCATATCACCTTTGACAATTGATTTTGTGAATCCAGAATCTCCATGGCCCGAAATTAAGGATGTAAAACAGGCTACTCAAAAGGCAGGTTATGACTTTAGAGGAAGACTCGCTATTTATCCAGAGTTTCTTTTAAAGAAAAGAAACTTTGTTACCAATAGTCTTTGGGAGTATATTACTCCATTAACTGATGGTTCGGGTCTTGTTAAGGAGGAATTAAATTGATACTTGAATCTATGTTGAGGAATATAGACCCCGTTGTCGCTGATACTTTGAATCAGGCCCTGGATTCTAAGAATATTTCAATCAAACAAGCTGTTGAATTGTTTCTAACAAAAGGTACTGAAATGATCATGACTACAATGGTTGCAGACATACTCAGGAAAAATAAAGTCGGCGATAAGGTCACTTTTGTTATAAATAGGAACATCAATTTTACAAATGTTTGTATCAAAAGGTGCGGTTTTTGCGCTTACAGCAGAGATTTTAGAAATGAAGAGGGATATTTCCTTCCGATAACAGAAGTCGTAAGAAGAGCGGTAGAGGCATGGAATTTAGGAGCGACTGAAATTTGCATTCAGGCAGGATTACCGCCAAAAATGGATGGCTTATTGTACGTCGATATTTGCAAGGCGATAAAAAAGGAATTGCCGAATATACATATTCATGCTTTTTCTCCCGAAGAAATCATGTACGGATGTGCTAGATCGGGATTATCTATTAAGGAATATTTGACTTTGTTAAAAGAGGCAGGATTAGGAAGTTTACCAGGAACAGCTGCAGAAATTTTGGATCAAGATCTGAGAGACTTGATCTCCCCAGGCAGAATCACGGTGGACGATTGGATTAATGTCATTACAACTGCACATAAACTGAAGATTCCTACCACATCAACTATAATGTACGGTCATGTAGAAACAATGGAACATAAGGCCAGGCATTTAGAATTGTTAAGATCTATTCAGAAAGAGACAGGAGGATTTACTGAATTTGTACCACTCAGTTTTGTTCACAGAGAAGCTCCAATGTATAATCACAACCTAGTAGAAGGAATTTCTGCTGGTCCTACTGGTCAAGATGTGATAAAGATGCATGCCGTTTCGCGAATAATGCTCAACAATTTTATTAACAATATTCAGGTATCCTGGGTCAAGGAAGGTGCGAAAATGTCTCAACTACTTCTTGGAGCTGGAGTTAATGATTTTGGTGGGACACTGATAAATGAAAGTATATCGACCTCAGCAGGTTCTGAATATGGGCAGATAATGAAACCCAAGGAAATAAGATCTTTGATAGCATCTGCAGGCAGAGTTCCTGCCCAGAGAAATTCTATTTATAGTGTTGTCAAAGTTTTCGATGAGAGCGATAATGGAAATGAAACATTGCTGGATACTGCAGAAGTATCAAAGTTTGGATCATATCACGAACTGATAAAATTAGATAAGTTCCGATATACGCATACGAAATAATCTCTTTAGATAGCTTGCTATTGTCGACTTCATTTGATAACATATCTGTAATGCATCATCTAGGCAAACAATTTTTGTTTTGAAACACTTTGTAGTAACGTTTAGATCAGTAAAAAAGAAACTATTATTTCATGTACTCAATGATAAAAATACCTCCATTCTATTCTCAGAAATTAATTCATTACATTTAAGAATCTCAACAATATACATAAAGAGCAAATGATAAACCTTGGAATCTTAATTTCGGGAAGAGGTAGTAATATGGAATCAATATTAAATTTTCTAAAAGAAAATAAGATTACAGAGATCCGTCCCAAAATAATAATTTCAAGTAAACCTGAAGCAGAAGGTCTCAGAAAGGCCTTAAAGTTTGGTGTTCCAACGAGGGTAGTTTCCAATAACTCAAAAGGTTGGGATTATGATAGTGAAATAGTAAACGTATTACAAGAATATGATGTTAATCCAGATAACGGACTTGTATGTTTAGCTGGGTATATGCGACTCTTAAGTTCAGAATTCGTAAAAAAGTATAAGATGCGAATTTTGAACATACATCCGTCACTTTTGCCATCTTTTCCCGGACTTAATTCCCAAAAAAAAGCGCTAGATTACGGAGTAAAAGTAACAGGATGTACTGTTCATTTTGTTGATGAGGGATTGGATTCAGGACCCATTATTGCTCAGAAACATGTAACAGTATTGGATGATGATACAAGTGAAACACTATCAGATAGAATCCTGGAACAGGAGCACATTCTATATCCTTATTGCGTGCAGCTTTTTTCTGAAAATAGGATATCGGTTCAAGGTAGAAAAGTAACCGTTATGTAATAATGAAGGAACAATACCCCAAACTACAGTAAAGCAAAAAAATGGCGTTGTGATTCCCTAAAATGTTTGGCCAAATTAATAGACGGATTGCTAGTATCCCAACACATCAAAAATATCATTAGAAATGAAGTATCTGCACTAGCGGCTAAGGGAATCAAACCATGTTTGGCGACTGTTTTAGTTGGCGATAATCAAGCTTCCGCAACGTATGTTAAAAATAAACAAATCGCCGCAAGTAGTGTTGGAATTCTAACTCGAGATTTTAGACTGCCCAAAAATATTACCCAAGAAGAGCTTTCCATGACAATTGAAGAATTGAATCATGATCAAAATGTCCACGGAATACTAATTCAACTTCCATTGCCCGATCAAATTGAACCATCAATCACCAACATGGTAAGACATGAAAAAGACGTGGACGGCCTAACTTCCTACAATTTAGGTCTGCTGTTAGAGGGAACACCCAAGTTGATTCCCTGTACCCCCTTGGGCATACTTGAACTATTGGATTTTTACAAAATTGATGTTAAAGGGATGGATGTAGCCATTATAAATAGAAGCAATCTGGTTGGAAAACCTCTGGGAATCCTGTTAATGAATCGAGATGCCACTGTAACATTTTTCCATTCTAAATCAAGTGGTATGGAGGACAAATTAAGAGATTTTGATTGTATCATTACTGCGGTTGGAGATCGTGAAAAATTTACACTAACTGGAAATATGGTGAAAGATGGGGTAATAATATTCGATGTTGGGATTACCAGAATAAATGGAAAGATTCGAGGGGATGTGGATTTTGAATCCGTATCAGAAAAAGCAGCTTATGTCACTCCTGTTCCTGGCGGAGTAGGGCCAATGACTGTCACAATGCTATTAAAAAATACTGTTTATGCGGCCAGTATCATAAACAAGATTGGCAGTAATTAATATGATGAATTTGGATAATCAAGAACAAAAATCTGTACTAAGAAAAGAGATTCTACAAAAGAGAAACTCTTTGAGTGTTCGCCAAATATCACTCAAAAGTAAATCTATCCAAGAGAATCTTATAGGAAGTATCGAATTTATTCAATCCAAATCTATTGGTGTTTATCTTCCCGTAGGTTCAGAAGTACAAACAAATGAAATAATCAGGAGTGCAATAGAATCAAAGAAGATTGTACTGTTACCTCGGCTAGTACTAAATGATCTTCACTACTTTGTAGTCGATAAACACGACTTTGATCATGATTTGTTTGATGTAAATAAATTCGGAATTAGAGAACCAAAGAAAACCAATAGGAAGTTAGATCATATTGATTTGTTAATTGTTCCAGGAATTGTATTTGATTACCATGGATACAGAATTGGCTATGGATATGGTTACTATGATAAATTTATGGCCAAGGAAAAATTTTTAAAATCTATTGGTTTAGCGTATGATTTTCAAGTCACAAAAAATCCCATTCCAAAATTTGAATACGATAAAAAAATAGATATATTAATCACTGAAAGTGGAATTCAGATATTTGATACCTTTTGATGCAATGTCCGTTCTAAAGTACTCCTCATTATCCCCCCAATGGATTTCTGATACCAAGGAATAGGACTTTTTCTTGGCTTCCTCTAGTGTATCAGCTAAGGAGGTGACTGATAATACTCTGCCCCCATTTGTAAGAATTTCTCCCGAGTCATTTTTCTTAGTTCCTGCATGAAATACTTGTGTATCATTGTTCAGTCTAGAGTTCAATCCGAGAATGAGTTTTCCTGTTTGATACTTTCCAGGGTATCCTCGTGAAGCCATGACTACGCAAACTGAATGTTTATCTTTCCATTTAATTGGAGGCATTGAATCAAGCCTTTCATCAACAGCCGCCTCGAAATACTTTAGCAAACTAGAATCCATTCTTGACAAAATGGATTGACATTCGGGATCACCCATTCTCACATTGAACTCAAGCACGTATGGTTCATTTGAACCACGCTCTATCATAATTCCGGCATATAGGAAACCCTTGAATTTAATTCCAATATCACTCAATCCTTTGATTGCGGGATTCATTATTTTCTCAATTATCTTGTTGCTTATTTCCTCGGTGATAAGAGGCGTAGGAGAGTAACTTCCCATTCCGCCAGTATTAGGACCTTTATCACCATCAAAGATATTTTTGTGATCTTGACTCGTTGCCATTGGAATTATGGACCTGCCATCGCATACCGCGATAAAGGAGGCCTCATCTCCGTAAATTCTATCCTCGATAATTATCTTACTTCGGGAATTAGTAAATTCGCTGTCTTTATATATTTTCTGGATTGCTTCAATAGCTGAATTAACGCTATCGCACACAAATACACCTTTACCAGCGGCAAGTCCGTCTACCTTGATAACTACATTCTTTGAGGATGATTTAACATGCGACATTGCTGAATTTGGGTCTGAAAATATTGAAAAAGAAGCAGTTTGAATTCCCACTTGATGCATGAAAAGCTTTGCGAATACTTTGCTTGATTCTAATCGAGAGGCGGCTTTATTGGGTCCAAATATGGGCAATTGATTCATTTCAAACAAATCTACAATTCCAAGAGAAAGAGGCTTTTCAGGTCCTACGATAGTAAAAGAATTGTTCTGTTTTGCAAATTCACAAAGTCTAATTAAATCACTGGAATCTATTTTGACATTATTTTCTGTGCCCCCATTCCCTGGTGCAAAAAATATTTTTTTTGTCGTGTCTTGTAGCAATTTCCATCCAATGGAATGTTCTCTTCCTCCAGAACCTATAATCAAGATTGTGTCATATTGCTTCATTTCAAAATCCCGAAATATGAATTAGACAAATGCATACAATCAAATTAATTCACCAGTTTCATTTCGAATCATCAGGTAATTATCACCGACCACTGATTTTACAAAGTCATAATACTCTGAATCAGAAAAGATAATAGTATCCACCTTTGAATTCATTTTTTCTTTAGCAAAACCTAAATGATAACATAAGCCCTGACCAGAAAGCGTTCTAAAATAATAATCATTGCAAGAACAATAATCCAAGTCCAAATCAATCCAGTATTCATGGTGTTTCCCAACGATAGTCCAAATTGTTTTTTTACTTGGTTCAAATAAGTGACATTTCAGCGATGGGAATATTGATAATACACACCTCTTACCAGAATATTACTCATCAAGAAGCTAGCTTTATAAAAATGATTTCTCCTGATTCAATAGATTCTAACATTGAAGGATCTTCGATACAGTGCCCCATGGGGTTCATGCTTAATCCTTTTGTATCTTGCAGTACGATACAAATTGAACCATTTGAAATCATAAATCCCAGATCTCCTCTGTGAAATATTGATTTCTGTTTTTCTGCCCCAACAGTCAATCCAGTCTCCACATATCCAAGGTTGCGGTCCAAAAAATGCAGCCTACCTGAAATTGGGATTGCCTTTAAGAATTTTGAAAAAGTGATTGGCGATAAATGACGCACAAGTTCTAGCATTATCTTGCCCTTTTCTCTAGACTCTAATACGACACGAATCCTTGAGACGGAGTTTGGATTACTCCAAGCCATGTGCAATAGTTAATTAGATTCTGCATTACTATTAATTTGTTGATTTATTAGCAACATTTAATTATATATTCACTTTTTTTGGTCTTATTCTTGGTTTTAAGACGTTCTAGCTCTGACAAAAATAAGGGAAAAAAACATGTCAAAGTGAAAAAACAGTCCAAAGTAAAGAAAGATAGAGAAATAAAAGGTAAGAATCATGAAGAAAAAGAAAAGAAAACTAAGAAAACCAAGATTGAGAAATTAGAAACTGTCGAAGAATCAAAGAGCGGCAGGCCAAAAGACGAAGTTGTTGTTTATCCAGAAATGGATTTTGAGTCAAGAGAAATAAGTCCTCAGGATAGTCAGGTTTTGATAGGCCCGCCAACATTGACTCGATTTGAACGAGCCAGAATAATAGGTGCTAGGTCATTGCAATTATCCCTTGGTGCACCAACTTTAGTTGATTCTTCAAAAAAATTTAACGATACTATTTCAATTGCAGTTGCAGAACTGAATTTGAAAGTTCTACCTATTTCCATCAGAAGAATACTCCCAAACGGATTGTATCAAGACATTCCAATAGATTGGCTAAAATAGGCGACACAAATTCAAATAGGCAACCATATTTTTTGTCTGATCCCGACCTGATAAGATTCATTTTCAAATATACATTTTGATTGCCTACATCGATATTATTCATGTTAGGAAAATTTAAATCTCGATATTTTACAACTCTATGAGGGTCAAAATTCCTACAATTCATGCTAATCACATAGGCCTTAATGCGACGATCGTTTTAGAAGACGGCTCAACGTATAGAGGAATGGGTTTTGGTTATCCAAAGACAGTAGGTGGTGAGTTTGTTTTTAATACTGGCATGGTTGGTTATACTGAGACTTTAACTGATCCATCATATAGAGGACAAATACTTTGTATGACCTATCCACTCATTGGGAACTATGGAGTTCCAAGCAACTCAGTTAAGGACGGCTATGGATTGCCAAAATATTTTGAATCTGATAATATTCAAGTTTCTGGTTTGATAGTTCATGAGATTTCTAACGTCGCAAATCATAGGGAATGTTATAAGACTTTAGACCAGTGGCTATTTGACGAAAAAATACCAGGTATTAGTGGAATTGATACACGTGACTTGACAAAGAAAATTCGAATAAAGGGAGTAATGAAAGGTGCCTTGTCAGTTTCAGAAAATGAAATAAATACAAAAGAGTTGTTGAGTACTATTAAAAAGACAAAATATGACGGATTTAATTTTATGTCTCAAGTATCAATTGACACCACAATCGAATATGGAGATTCAACTCTAGAACCTATTGTTCTTATTGATACTGGTACTAAATATAGTATTATACGTAATATTTTGCGGATGGGCTATAGAGTTATTCGAGTTCCGTGGGATACTTCGTTCAGTAAGATTATTTCATACAAACCAAAAGGTATTATAATAAGTAACGGTCCAGGGGATCCGAAAATGTGCAATAGTACCATAGAAACTGTCGTTAAGTTGTTTGAATCAACATTACCAATATTAGGAATATGTTTAGGAAACCAAATTATTGCACTTGCTGCTGGTGGAGATACATACAAATTGAAATTTGGACACAGAGGTCAGAATAAAGGGTGTACAGACCTCAATACCAATCAAACTTTTATCACTAGCCAGAATCATGGATATGGTGTAAAATCAAACACGCTTAATAAAACTGGATTTAAAGCTTGGTACGTTAACTCTGATGACGATACCATCGAAGGTATCAAACATCAGTCAAAACCTATAATTGCAGTACAATTTCATCCAGAAGCTTCCCCTGGTCCTTATGATTGTATGCATGTATTTGAGGAGTTCAAGGAACTTGTTGAACGAGATAGAGTGGATGAGAAGTCTATTCAAATTGATAGAGTAAATGGAGGTGGGAAAATTTTCCAAAAAATGAAACGATAAAGAAAACAATAGTATTAGGAAGTGGAGCAATAAAAATCGGAGAAGCGGGCGAAAGTCAGAAATTCTGACCGCCAATTCGACTATTCCGGTTCGCAATGCCTAAAAGCCTTATCGGAAGAAGGAATCAAGACCGTATTAGTAAATCCCAATATTGCGACCATCCAGACAGACACTAGATTTGCAAATAAAGTATATTTGTTACCAGTAAACGGAAATTACATTAGCCAAATAATAGAGAAGGAACTCCCGGATTCAATCATGTTAGGATTTGGTGGTCAAACCGCGTTAAATTGTGGAGTTTCGCTACATGATGAGGGGGTATTGGAAAAGTATAAGATTCAAGTATTGGGCACCCCCATAAATAGCATAAAGATTACTGAAGATCGGCAACAATTTAAGACCGCGATGGTGAATAGTAACGTTCCTGTACTTGAGAGTTCACCTGCATATAATATTAAAGAAGCGCTGGAAGTTGCGGGAGGAATTGGTTATCCGGTGATAATCAGAGTTGCATACACCCTAGGTGGAAAAGGAGGAGGAGTCGCACACAATGAATACGAACTCCAAGAGATTGTTCAACGAGGTCTCTCATTAAGTTTGGTAAATCAAGTGTTAATTGAAAAATACATCGGTAGTTGGAAGCAGATTGAATATGAAATGATGAGAGATCTTACTGGTAACAGTATTGCGATTTGTAACATGGAAAATGTTCTCGGCATGAGAGTTCATACAGGTGACAATATAGTTATCGCACCATCACAAACTATCAATAATGAGGAATATCACAGGCTACGATCAGCGGCAATCAGAGCGGTAGAATATTGCGGCATAATTGGGGAATGTAATATCCAATTTGGTTTAGATCCTCTTAGTGAATCGTATTGCGCAATAGAAATTAACGCAAGACTTTCAAGATCGTCGGCGCTGGCTAGTAAAGCAACTGGATATCCATTGGCGTATATGGCTGCAAAAATGGGACTTGGTTACTCACTAACAGAACTGGTAAATAGTATTACGAAGGCGACAACTGCATGCTTTGAACCCTCACTAGATTACGTAGTTCTAAAAATGCCAAGATGGGACTTTAGTAAATTTGAATTGGTAAATAGAAGAATTGGAACGAGCATGAAATCAGTCGGCGAAGTTATGGCAATCGGGAGGACCTTTGAAGAAGTTCTTCAAAAAGCAATCCGAATGAATGACCCGGGAAGAATGGGTCTCATTGGAAATGATCAGGATTTGAAGGAAGAACTGGAAATTGTCGAGCAAAAATTGTTGTACCCAAGTGATGAAATTCTATTTGATGTAGTAAAAGCAATACGATTAGGAATTCCCATTTCAAGGATAAATAAACTTTCAACAATAGATTCATGGTTCCTAACAAAAATCAAAAATATTGTAGACATGTATGATAAACTACATGCCGTCGACGTTTCTGATATTTCTGAAGGTCTATTACGAGATGCGAAAAAATATGGATTTTCAGATTCACAAATAGCTCAGTGTTTGGGAGTAAAGGAAATAAGTGCCAGAAAGTTGAGGCAAAAACTCGGTATTAATCCTGTAGTAAAGCAAGTTGATACATTAGCAGCAGAGTGGCCGGCAAAGACAAATTATCTTTATCTTACATATGGAGGCAATAAAGATGATATTGTTTACAGAAAAGAGACAAATTCGATAATGGTACTTGGTGCAGGGCCATATAGAATAGGAAGTAGTGTGGAATTTGACTGGGGCACGGTGAATATGGTCTGGGGTCTAAAAAATAATGGTACAAAA
>DASQWJ010000167.1:0-9181 GCA_035640315.1 Nitrososphaeraceae archaeon | reverse complement strand
CAGACAGGAGCGGGCTCGCCAACCTAGTCCCACATATTGTCCTAGTTCTAGATGAGTGACAGCACTTCCAATATCAGTTACTTTTCCAATGATTTCGTGTCCTGGTACAAACGGATATCGTGTAAAGCCCCAATCATTTTTAAGCATATGCAAATCGCTGTGACAAATTCCACAATATTCAACATCTATCTCTACTTCATCGGGGCCCAACGAACCCAATTCATATTCAAAATTTTCTAATTTTCCTCCGGGTTGAAGAGCTGCATATGCCTGAACTTTCATGACGATATAGAGTTCGTGGGTGTATAAATAAGTAATTATATAATTCACATAATGTCCTTTATGAAAATTCAACTATTCGAATTGATGACAGCATAATAGTATATCTTGACACCGTCTCAAAGTATGAAAAAAATAGTCGATTCAAATAGGGAACCTTAAATTAATTATACGATAACCAATAATATACAATATAATAATTATACGATAACCAATAATATACAATATAACTATCTTTATCCTGAATTATCAAAATTCTTCAAAAACGATATCATGGTAGATACCAATATCTCCCATCGATTTCAATTCATTAATCTTACCTATAGTAACCTACTAATTTGAGATTATGAAAAAAACTATATTAGCGAAATTACTAGAGAAAAACGAAATGTCAGGCAATCAAAAAGCTCTGGATATAATATTTGGAAGATGGAAAAGTTAAATACTCTATGTTGGAGTAAAGCTAGGTGTATTTGATTGTGTAAATTCAGTTCGTAAAAATGCATTGGAAATTGCAAAGCAATTAAGGCTTGATTATTCGTTGGCCCATAATGTGTGTAGCTACTGGGAGAGAACGAACGGTAGAAGGATACGCCGATTTATTAAAAAACACTGGGTATAGCAATATCAAGACCTTATACTCTCATTCAGGGCAAATGGGAGTAGTAAAGCAAGTAAATGATATTTGAAGAGAATTTGGAGTCACCAAGCATATTAGGCAAGAAAACTTTCTATGGCCCGACAGAAGTATATATATAAAATAATAACCATACAAGATTGTTCATGCCGTTGAAACAAAGCGAAGTCGAATTGTTTCTGTTTCCGGCTTTAGTATCTGCAATTGCGATAATAATGGTTCTTTCTACGCAAGAGGTATGGGGACGTGCATGTGCGGACAGTAGTTGTGATAGTCTTGTCAACATTGATGGCATTAATATTGGAAAAATTGATGGCGATAAAATATTGAATACCGAGGACATAAGCAAAGTTCTGGGCAACGATGAACCAACGCTCCAAGATGTTCAAACTACCAATGGTGCTGATGGTCTTAATGATGTTAATAATGAAAAGATAAGAATCAAAGATCTAAACGTTTTGCTAGATGGTGAGGACAAGGCACCAGAAATTAAAGTTCTTCCAGACAATGTCACTGTTATCAAAATCAAGGACTTTAAAATTCTGATTCCCAATAAATAATGCAAAAGATAAAATGATATCGTTTTAGATTCTGGTAATACATAATCACAAAGTTCAATGTAAAAGATAAAATAATATCGTTTTAAGATTCAGGTAATACATAATCACAAAGTTCTCACATTATCATATCTCCCATTAACAAGAATTTGAGATTTCCTAAATTTCACACAAACTATTAAGTGTACACACATAATCAAGGCCAATGAAGAATCAGTTTATTACAATATTATAACTAATGCTTTTGATCGGAAATCAATATGTTTTGATTGATACTGTAATTGTCTACTTTCTTCAAAGGCTAGTAAAGAAATTACTTATTGTCTATTGGATGTCAAACGATAACAATTTAAAGCTTGCCTAAAGAGAAATCATCTATCGTGCTAGTTGCAATTACAATATTATCTGTTACCATATTAGCTGCGATAATATTTTCATTTTTAACATACCAATCCTATGTGACAAACTCAAATGAGATACAAGATATTTCTGAACAGAATATCAGGAATACTGCTTTGGCCAAGGCAGCAGATCTTTCCCATCTTACAGCTAACAAGTTAAATTCAGTTATTGGCAGTCTTGAATTGATTTCCTCATCCCCAAACATGATAGAGCAAGACATAGAAGCAAAAATACTGTTATCAAAGGCTCAAAACTCGACCCAAGATGTAGTGGACTCGTACTATTGGTTTGATAGTAATGGGACTAGCATTTGGTCAAGTTCCCTTAACGACACGATTAAAGAGAGATTTGATGGATTTTCTATTGCATCATATGCATATTTCAAGCAAGTCAGAGATACACTTACACCCGTTTATGGAGATACTCAGCAATGGGTGGATCTTAGGCCCAAAATATTTATTATCTATCCCATTTTGGAGACTGAGAACTCTACAGCGACAAGAAATAACAACCCTAATCAAATTTTTAAGGGAGTTGTATTGGCCACTATCAATCCTAATGTTTTGGGAGAGCTTTTGGAAAATCAACTCTCTCCGCTCACTAACGCCAATATTTCTCTCGTTAATTCAAATGGGTTGATGATTCTAAAAGGAACTCCGGAATATTTTGGAATTAACTTATTGGATCCAGCTTCCGAGTCTCTAAGCGAGCAATTCGTTACTGATGCTAATAATGAAAATAACCTGATAGAAGAGATTAGATCCGCCCTGTTAAACTCTAGGACATTTTCGATTGATGTTGTGGCGAGTGGTCAGGACCTCACAGTTGCATACTCACCAGTTCTATTGGATGGTAAACGCCTACTTACGATTATTTTAGCGCTTCCACACATACCTGAGGCATCAGTAGAGAACTTGGTCTTGCTGCAGAGAAATTTTGGTCTTGCTGCCATGATAACAATAGGTATAATCTCTTTTGGGGTTTTTTATGGAGTTACTAATTGGCACAAAGAAATGAGAAAACAAGTGCTAAAACACAAGATGGAATTAGATCAGACAGCCGAAAAATTAGCGATAATAGATCAAGGGCAAAAAGAATTCATTGATATAGCCGCTCATGAATTTAGAACCCCTATACAATCAGTTTTAGGCTATTCCGAATTCATCAAGTCAATTCTAGTAAATTTTGATAACTATTTTGAGAACCTTTTTAAAAATGCAAAGAGACTTGAAAAAATAACAAATGACATATTGGATGTGTCAAAAATTGATAGTGAAAACTTTGAATTGTCAAGGACAGAGTTTGACCTGAATGATGTGATAAACAAGGCAGTGGACAACCATGAAAAGGATGCCTCAGATAGACATGTAAAAATAATATTTGAACCAAAAAAAGAGGAGGTCAAAACAGTAAATGCAGATAAATCAAAAATCCGGCAGGTTATTGATAATCTTCTTTCCAACGCACTAGACTTTACCAAAGATGGGACTATCACGATGAAGGTTTATGATTTATCCATTCGATCAAATGATAAAGAAGACCACGATACTCAGGAATCAATTGCCATAGAAGTTAAGGACACAGGATCAGGCATAAATGAAGAAATAATGCCACGTCTATTTGAAAAATTTTCTAGGAGATCTGATTCTGGTGCTGGACTGGGACTGTATATTTCTAAGAAGATTGTGGATATGCATGGGGGTAAGTTTTGGGCACAAAATAATAGAGGTGCCAAGGGCGCTACATTTACTTTTACATTGCCGATTCATGAAGAAACTATGTAATATTACTTGATCTAAATTGATTTAGACTATCAGTTCACTTAAATATCTAGACGCTACTAAAATACCTATGAGTTTAAGATTATGCCTTTTATCGATAACAGTATCTTTACTATTTGGCTCTGGCTTTGGAATTATTGATTATGCAAGTGGCCAACTCAATGCTACTGTACCACAGCCACGAGAATTACAGCCGATTCGAAATGCAAGTCAGACAAATGCAAGTCAGACAAATGCAAGTCAGATACAGCGCAATGACTCGGCCGGCAACATGACTAATCCGTGTAACCCTTCATATCCAGATTTTTGTGTTACCACATATTCTGCCAATTTGACGTGTTCTGATATCCCCTATGGAAATTTTACAGTGCTATCTCCGGATACTTTTGGTTTAGATTCTGATGGAGACGGCTTTGGTTGCGAAAATAATATGGTTGCCTTCGTAAATTCAAGTATGACAAACAATTCTATTATCATTAATTCCACTCTTCCCCAATAATTACTAAATACTAAATCACTTGCTGGTCCTATGATGGGTAAATATCACATAGCGTAGAACAGTAAAGAAAAATGCTTGTGTCGTACTGATAAAATTATGAAAATAATCAAAATTTCTAAATCTCATTCTATAAATTGAGGATCTGGACAATCCTTAAATTAACCTGATCTTTACATAGCTGGTCATCATTGAGAAAGTTAAACTCAAGTATTACAAGATTCAATTTATTTATCCTATCTTGTCTTGGCAGCTTCATGCTCATGGGCATCCAATTTTCAACATTTGGTTTAGGCTGGGGTCAAATGCCAAACCAAATCGAATATGTGTATAATATAGAACAGATGAAAGGTCACCTTGAACAGGCAATAATGAACAAAGTGGACGGAAACAATACATTAACTAGCGCGCATATCTTGCATCCTATTGTAGAAATATATGACTTTATAGAAGCTCCACTTGTTACCGTTGATAGTAATCTTAATCATACATTATATACTTCTTTGAATGCGTTATCCCAAAATGTAGAAAAATTAGATGTATCTCAATTTACAGAGGAGGTAGAAAAGTCAAATCAGATGTTAAATGACGCAATTAAGAGGATCGTACCGCAAGAAAATAGTACACTTAACTTAATAGTAGCTTCATGGTTATTTGACGTTGCAAATACAGAGTATGAAAGCGGTGTGAGGGACGGAAAAATAATTGAAATGGTTGAATATCAGGATGCAAACGGTTTTATATCAAGGGCAGAATCTCTAGTTAAAGACGCAATGCCCATGCTCAATCATACTATGAAAAGTTCAGCGGAAGATGTATTGAGCTTGATCTCTCCTTTAAAGTCAGAAATGCAAAATAAAGCAGATATACAGGCGCCCATAAGTGAGTTAAAGCAAAAAATATCTAATATGACTGGTATCTAGTTACTATATCTTCATTTAGCTCTATCTTTATCTTCAATACTTGATTGCACTGTGGACATTTTCACCACGTTCCTTTTCTTCAGCGCATCATAAAGTCCAAAAATATAGATATATGAGAACGTTTAGAATGTTACAATGAGAATATCTTCCGAACTTGCAAAGGCAATAAATGATCAAATTTCTTATGAATCATCGGCAACTCACGCATATGTTGCAATTGGATCATGGTGTGAAAGAATTGGATATAGCGGGAGTGCCACGTTCTTTTTTGAACAAGCAATTGAGGAGAATGCACATATGTTGAAATTCGTTCACTACCTTAATAATGCTGGAGCAGAAGCAATTATACCCGCAACAGAAAAACCTCAAGGAAATTTTGACTCTTTAGAAGCTACTTTCCAGGCAGGTTTGAAAAGTGAACAGACAGTAACAAAACTCATTAATAATCTAGTAGAGATTGCCGAAAAAGAAAAGGATCGTGCTACATATTCCTTTTTACAATGGTTCGTAAGTGAACAGATTGAAGAAGAAACCTTGTTTGAGAGTATTCTTCAAAAATTTGAGATAATTGGAAGAGACAAACTGGCGATGTATCAGATCGATCAATCATTGGCCTCTATCAGGACGGAAACAACGCCAAAAGGGGATTCTTAACTACAGGCAAATTAGTTACCTGGTTCTTTGAATAGTTGTTTCGTTATTTAATTGCAAATCAGAATGATCTCTTTGTTGAAAACACATTTGTGGATTAATTTACCATCCTTATCATTTTCAATTGAATTCCCATCCATTTGCAAGACCTGGTCATGTGGGGGATAACAATCATAACTATGAAAGAATAAAGTTGCCTAATAAGCAACAATCTGGCATCGCAGGTAGATCGTATTATGAATTTGAGGAACAAAAAAGGAATCGGTAGATCAAAACGATAACAGTTATGGCATTACAAAAATACTAGTCACTCCAAGCTCGTTAATGGGACAATTTATGTCCCATGGTAGAAAAATATTGGGTAATTTTAGCATTTACAAAGTTTGAGTCCAAAGAAGGGTTACCAGAGCAAGAAATAGCTACGACAATGAGAAACTTATAGCTATAAAACTATCTGAATACTTGAATTCACACCTACTGTGGACTATTTGGCTAGTCCCACTATGCATATAGCCTCATTAACAAATTTAACTCGTCCGCTACTAGGATCAGAGAATTTCAGCTTGGCTTGTTCAGTAACATCATTCCATACTTGCTGTTTTTTATTTTCAGTCTCTTTAGACAATATTGTACGAATTGGTGCAACAATGTCCTGATTGAACTTTGTGTAGTCTTCAGCTGTATCAAATTCAAAGATCACCGGAATCTTCTCTGTTCGTATGTCTGCGAATCCTGCTTTATCGAAAGATTTTTTGAGTGAATCCACATCAGCCAGACTTAATGGACCTGGCAATCCTTGACCTGGTAATGCACCAATATGTTTTCTTGCAGTATCCATCGAAAGACTGATAAACGGAACTTTGGATGGCTCGGACCATACAGCTGCTGCCAATTTTCCTCCGGAAACTAATTTGTCGTATAAATTACTCAACGCAGTATCAAGGTTTGGTAGAAACATTAATCCCCATCTACAAAGGATTGCATCAAACTTATCATCTGTCCTAAGTTTCAGATTTTCGGCGTCACTCTGTACAAATTCCATGATATTCTGTAGACCCTGAGACCTTGCCCTTTCTTCCCCAATTGCTAACATTTCTGGAGATATATCTGTAGCAGTAACATGTCCTTCTTGACCCACAATTTTCCCTGCAGTAATTGCAGGTTCACCAATACCTGTCGCTACATCTAACACTCTTTGTCCTGCTCTAATCTCTGCCAGTTCAACCAATTTATCACTAACCGTTTGCGCCCCATTTTCTATTGTTTTCCACCACTTTCCCCATCCGGCGGCTACGCTATCCCAGCTATTTTTTTGATTTATCTTAAACTCTTCGGGATCAAAATTAACTTTGCTCATTACAATTCATGATCTCTTCACAAACCTTAATTAAAATTTCTATCTTGCCACAAACCTAAATCACGTGCGATGGCAGCTTGTTAATGAATCTGAAGATTTTATGCCTTAACAGAATTAATCGAAATTTAAATACAAATTCAGGTAAATATACATGGATTGGCTTCAACCAAAATTGTAATAAATAAAGTTAAACATTTGAGTGAATGTGAAGGAATATTTCTAATTTGTGATAAGTGTCTCTGGAATGCAACATGTCGTGATGCGTTATACATTCAAAAGATAATGAAAAATAGTAACTTTTGTCCAGTTTGCAATCAAGATCAATTATCCAGCTTCCCTTTGAAAGCAAGTGATTTCACAAGTACCATTATTCCAAAAAAAGACAATTTAGAGAACAGTATGTAGTCTGAATAAGATGATTCAGAGATCATCGTACTCCTAATATGACATAATTGTATATGGTTGCATATATTTTGGTATATTATGGGAATAGTAATTCGAATATTTTTCTAGTTTCAACGATTAACGTAAGTGAAAAATTTTTCCGAAAGTAAATCAAGTAGATAGCTCTAATTCTTTAGTAACAAAGTTTCAAAAAGTTCTTATTACTTGCCTTGTAAATAAGAAATCAATACGGATCTTGGAGTAGGAGGATCGTATAATGATGACTGCATGCATCATCTACAAGTACACCCCCGTTCTCCAAGTCCGATAGAGGTTGCAGGTTATTTAAGGGATTCAAAATTCTTGATATTGCAGTATTGATAATTCATTCCTAAAAATGCAAAAATAGGAAAACCAGGCAGGATTAGCATGGCTGAGTGATGAACAAGAATCAACCAATAATCTTGCCTGCAGCCTGTAAGCCAATATGATAAATCCAGAATAAATATAAAAGGACATGGATGAAATGTTCTAGCAAATTCTTGCTATTTATGACTGACACAATATTACAAATCAAATTGTCTTATTCACAGATTTGACCAATCTTACCCCGAGTATGGAATCAAAAATATATTAAACTTTGTTGTATAGGCTCTATGAAACAAATAAGCGATATTATGTCAAAGAAAGTAGAGACAATCCAAACATCGGAGAGTGCAAAGGATGCTGCAAAGAAAATGTTAGATAAAAATGTCAGCTCTCTTGTAATAGTTGATGAAAGTGGACAGTCAGTCGGAATCATTACTGAACGGGATATCACAAGAGGTGTTTGTACCCATGATGTACTTAGTAAAGAATTCATGATACATCATCTTATGACCTCACCATTAACTACAATTGACTCCAATTCTTCTGTAGAGATGGCTGCAAATCTAATGTTACAAAAAAAGGTGAGACACCTTATTGTAAAGGACGGAAGCAAAACAGTAGGTATTGTAACTGCGACTAACTTTATTGACTATTTAAACGAAAAACTGGATCCAATCGATGCAAATGCAAGAATGCTGAAAACCTTAAGAGATGAAATATAACAGGACAGGACAAGTGTCATTGAATTTTTTTACATTAATGTAGGTTTCATCTCTGAAAATGCTACCATGATTGGAAAAATTTTCATAATACTTTACTTTTATTAATACTCGTGAAGCAGTGTATTGAGTTGCGCAGTTCGGTGATTTGGCCATTCATATTACCTTTTTTCTCAATACTAGTTATTAGTAATCCCGGTGTATTATCATTCCAAGCTAATGGCGAGTCAACAAACAATAGTACTCTAACCATGAATGAAGGTGTCGCCAGTGGAGAGGTTTCCTATGATGGGGCTACAATTTGGGCAAGGGTTGATAAGGAATCCAAAATGAATTTACAATATGATGATAATACTGAATTTCTTCATCCTGTTTCTAAAATAAAATCGGTTGATAATAGCACGGACTTTGCCGGCAAAATAAGGTTAGACGGTCTCAAGGCAAACACTAAATACTTTTATAAAGTATGGTTCTCTAATATTGGTAACGTCACAAACAGTTCTGCTATTATAGGAAGCTTTAGAACTGCGCCAGATCTAACTTCCAGTTCTGATTCGACAAGCTTCATTTTAGGGGCGGATATCGGAGGTCAGGGTTTCTGTCGTGAGGTAAATGATGGATATTTG
>DASQWJ010000166.1:0-5302 GCA_035640315.1 Nitrososphaeraceae archaeon | reverse complement strand
TTTTGTCCATTATTGCAGATGGTAAGTTCAAGTGGAACTCAGTAGTAATATCTACATCATACTCCTTACCTGCTTCGACTGGTTTCGGGGTAGGAGAACCTCTATTAAAGCCCCTACTCGCACCACCCCCATAACTTCTACCTCTACCATGACCATACTTGCTGCCTCTACTATAACCCATTTCTAATGTTGTTTGATGGTTGTCCTAATATAAATTGGCTTATTTGCCTAAAATAAATTTACGATATCTGAATTCTCTTTTCTTCTTCATCTATACTTTAGTCTGTTTATTAAAATAATTTTTAGCACATTCGTCTGAACAGAAATATAATACTACTCCTGCGGCGCTTGAATAATATGCTCCTTCAAGGTATTCATTAAATTCCTTGTTGCAAGTATTACAATGTCTGAACATTATCTTTTAACAGGATCCTATCTTCCTATAAATCTCTTTAATTGCTAGCAACAACAATACTTGCCGATGAAGTAAAGGACGAACAACACAATGAAGATGTGTTGAAGAACCTGGAGATAAGGGTAATGGAAATTATATCCGACTAGCATGTCTAAGTCAAGTGGCTGCCTCCAAAAATTCCTCAGTAGGTTCCAAAGAATCTTCTGACCTATGTAGCCATTCCTATCCTAGACCGGAGCTCGCTGCTATTCATTTTCAGCTGGCAGCTTTACCTACTAGTCCAGAATATGAAATATCACAATGGGTAAAGATGTAAGCCATTACCTACATCAATAATCAATTGTGACATCATGCTTCATTATTTGCCAGTCGGATATTCTATATACGTGAAACGACTATAATAACTTTCTAAAACTGAGAGGTGAAGCAACTTCCATGTGATTCAATAATATTTTTTGGACACAAATAATCCGAATCCTAGCTGGTCAAGTCTTTCTGCATTATAATAATTCCTTCATTCTCCTATGTCTTCGTGGAGTATTTTGGAATATCCGGCTATTGGCAAAATGGGTATTCTGAGCTCATGAGCTGCAATATTTATACTATTTCCTATTGTTCAACTTTCTTTTATACACTCTAACATCTGTTTCTATTTCTGATTTTGTTTTCCTTAACAATTTAAATGCTGACTCCAATAATACTTGTGTTCTTTTGGCTGCTACAACTTTTTGTTTCTTCGTCATTTTATCAGAGTTTTCCCAATATGATTTGCATATTGCAAGTACTGCTACTTTGTAAACAACTGACAATGCCACTAGTGAAATGTATTCATTCGGGCTGTTTTTTTGCAGGATTTGGGTGAGTTTATCAGATATCTTCAGAGTTCTGGCAACAAATGCTTTATTTTCAGGAGGAATATCCTCTTTTTGTCGTTTCAAGTGACCTTTTCTCCTTAGTCCCTATATATGGTATAAGATTTCAATATTATTAAACTCAGTTGTAGGGGGCCAGTGGTTTGTGAATCAAATTTGACTTGAATTTAGGACCCATAATAATCAACTCAGATAATGAATATAATTTTAGACAAGTCATTAGTCTCAAATTCGGCCCAACATGAGGAGACAGAGAATAAGAATTTGAGATCTTGAAAGGTGCTGACTTTTTATGATCTCCTTAATCGTATTTCCTAAATCTTAAATAGTTAGATATTTTTACTCATAATGGGTATATATCTTGTCTTTTCTAAACCTTGTTCTTGGAGGAATTTTATTTGTCTAAAGATCGTAACTCACGAAAGAATGTAATGCATATTTCTGACACTGAAAGAGATAATCTGAGAGACGCATTCATTGCTTTGAATTTAAAAGAGGAGTTTAGATTTCCTGGGAATAGGAATGACAAACCATTTGCTGGAGGCGTTAGCTATTGGTTTAAGCAAGACGAAATTCATCAAGCAACACATGTTCATGGAGGTCCTGCCTTTCTAACTTGGCACAGAGAGCTATGTAACAGATTTGAACGACTTTTGAGGTTGGCAGATAAAAAAACATCACTTCATTATTGGGATTGGAATGAGGATCCAAATGACATTTTCAACTCGGAGTTTATGGGTATGTCTCATGGTGAAGCTGGAGAACCTTGGCTTAGTGCTGGCTTTTATAATCCATATCCAGTAAACGACCAGTATCGTGGAGTAGATGCTTCGGATATTGATCATATCAACCCAGCTGATCCTCCTCTAACTTTAACAAGAGAAAAGAAAAAGGGAACATTACAAGAATATATGACTAAAGAGGAAGGTGTCAGATTCTTTACAGACGCAGAGATAGTCGAATCTGAAAATTATAGTCAGATGAGGCTGAGACTTGAGCATGTACATAATTATGCTCATAACTATATTGGTGGTACTATTGGAGACCCACACACTTCATTTAGAGATCCTTTTGTATTTCTCATTCATTCAAATGTAGATAGACTTTTTGCTGCATGGCAGCTACGAAAAGGAAAAGAATTTAAAAACAGATTAGATCCTGAGGAAGTATATGGCTACGAAAAGAATACTGTAGCTAAAGGTTCAACATCTCCTTATGTAATTGTAGGAATTAGAACAATGCTATCTCCATGGTGTGGCATAGGATATCCATACTATCATCCAAAAAAGAATTCTATTATTAAAGAAAGAGAAGAACCAGGAGTAAATGATGTTAGACCCTGGACATATCCGGAGAATTGGCATAGAGATCCTAAAATGCCTCATGAAAAACCAAAAAATTCTTTGGATCGTTCAATAGTTATACCTCAAGCATATGATAAGTTTCCAGACGGTTTCGAGTATAAGTACGACATAGTGGAGAGCACTTAATACTATGCCCATTTTACATTTCAGTGGAAGATTTAGATCTTATCCACCTTTATATAATAATTATCCATGGAATCCAGAGAAATATTTTGATCCAGATTTGTCGCCTGATGATGTCATGCAAAAAGTAACTGAAAAGGTCGAACCATTGCAATATTTTGAATTTGAATTCTTTGATGTTTACATAAGAAAAATCACATATAATGATGGGATTTCTACAACAAGTGAAAAAGACGATCCCTTAATTGGTAAAGAAATAAAGCTCAAAGGATTGCTAGTAGATGTTTCCCCTCATATAGAAAAGGGACGTCTTTTTGCTGGGGAACTTAGAATAATTGATTTTATTTTAGGAAAACTCAATGTAGCAGTCCAATCTGATCTATTTAGAACCATTCGTAATACTACTGACAGAGGAGCCAAAACACTATCAGCTGATTTTGAATCTGCTTTATATGATATACATAATCTAAAGAATGAATTTGTAAAAGAGGAAAATTCTAGATTCATAAGAGAAATAGGAAACAACAACGATAAAAATTTAAAAATATACTTTAACGTAAACTCATTTGATTTCCTCTCCTTAGAAGGAAAAGTCTATGGATACGTAGGACCTTATATACCTACAGAAAATAAATATGGGGTAAAAATTCATGGAAGAAGGCTACTAATTGATCCCTCGGTATCCTCTGAATTGAGACAAGATTTTAGAATACAGGAAGGAGATCTTGAGCCTGTTGACAATGTATTACGTAAGGATTTAGAAGGATCTTATGAAATAATAGAAGAAAACAAAGTAGCAGTAGTGCGATATCTTAATGCTATTCCATTTTCAGATCGCAATCATAGTCCTCCAGAAGGTTATCGGTTTTCCATCATTTTATTTGAAAATGGAAAACAGACCGAAACATCATCATCGTCACCCTCACCACCACGAATAATTGAACTAGGCGAGAACAATATATCAAAAGATGGTGGAATTTGCATTTTTAAAATCCCTGAAAATATAAGGGAAGTTGATAGGGTTAGTATACAATTAAAGGCAGCAAAAAATAAAAATGAACCACAAACATTTATGGTAGAACCAAAATACGATCTAATACTAGACAATGATCAAAAATTCCTCATATTAGGTTCTGCAAAGAAGAAAGAAGAGGTCCGTGTTAGAGTTTATAAAAATAATAGGCTTTCTATAGATGACAATATTGAATTAATTCTGAAATCTGAAAAAAATGATCGTTCGCCTACCGTTGCATCGTGGACTTCACCTAACACTGCTTCAAAAAATGGGATTGCACTATGTTACATAGAAACTCTTGATTTGGAAAATTGTAAAGAAGGAGTTGAAGATCCAGTTTTATCTGTATTTTCAGGTGATGACACTACTCCAGTTACAATAAGTGGAGAATTACCTTGGGATAGATATTATGGAAATTATCTTTCCTTAAAAATTCAATCCACTGAAAAACATATTATCAAAGCAAATATTCCTGTTCGCGTACTTCATAGTGTTAGAGCTGAGTACATAAACAATATTGATGATCTGGATAAAGAAAAAATACAAGAGATTGTAACAAAAATCCTAAGCTATTATACCAGATATTATCCTTGGCTTCATGTTAGGTATCGATATGCTAGGGATCAGAAAGATGGAATTATAAAACCAATCTATAATCAGTTTTTAAAAATTAAGGAATTTCTAAACTTTGCTGCTAGAGATGATGTTCATGATTGGCATTCAGCTCAAGAAACTATCGATAAGATAAACCATTTTCTTGAAAGACTAGAACGAGATGATCACGATTGGAGAAAGATGCCGAGATCAAGAGATTTTCCAGTTAATGGAATAGAGTTTTTGAAAGCATGGAAAGCAAGTCTGATAAATAAAGTTCTAGAGGATATTAAAGAGAACAAAAGGAAGATTATTGAGGATGATAATAATGACAAGATATCAGAAATGAGCTTAGACCTCAATAATTGGGGAGAGGTTGAAAACCTTGTTAGTAGAATTGATAATTTGATTAGTTTTTCTCCGTCATTGTCCATAGAACAAAAAAAGGTACTTTTGATGTGTAAAGTAGCCATTTACGATCATATGCTTGAAAAAGTAGGTATATCTAGATCGCAAACAGGGCATTTGCACAGTCACTAAGGAATAATAATAAAAATTCTTCTGTTCATTCAAGAATCATCTCCTTACAATGCATCAGATTCCCCAATTGGTTGTTTTTCCTCTCCTCGTTCGATTTGCATCTATCTAATTTCACTTTTTTGTTCGAGTGATACATCATTTTAGACATCTTAAAGTCTTGCAAAACCTTATTATTCCTACACTGTTGCATAGTAGTGGATCTGTTCTTCCTCTTCCATATAGGCAGCTTACCATTATATTTATTGTGGTATTGATTTTAAACCTTCAAGTAGAATACAAATTGCTTTCCTAATAGTGCAGCTGTTCTATTTCAAATCCCATTTGATGTATGACAACCAAGCTTGAAGATAGATTACGATAAACAGGATTTTCGTGGGAT
>DASQWJ010000165.1:0-16003 GCA_035640315.1 Nitrososphaeraceae archaeon | reverse complement strand
CTGCCAATGACAGATTTATTATTTTAAAAGAAATTAAATTTTGTGTTTAGACGTAGTTTATGCGTAGTTTATGATGATTACAAATCTCAAAACATTAATTTATGAATCTTAATAATCATTATGAGTGCTCATTGGATTAATTGGTAAGGCAAACGTAGGCAAATCAACTTTTTTTTCGGCCTCTACAGATAATATTGTAAATATTGCAAATTATCCGTTTACTACAGTGAAACCTAACCTTGGGGTATGCCACGTAAGAGTAAATTGTGTTTGTACAGAATTTGGGGTTAAGGATAATCCGGTTCATTCCATTTGCATTGATGGAATTAGATTTATTCCTGTACAAATTATTGACGTAGCTGGTCTGGTTCCTGGTGCACATGAAGGAAAGGGCTTGGGAAACAAATTCTTAGATGACGCAAGGCAAGCAGACGCACTTATACATGTCATAGACATTTCGGGTTCAACGGATTCTGAAGGGAGGCCATTGGCTCCAGGATCTGGCGATCCAATAGGAGATATAAGATTTGTTGAAGAGGAATTTGACTTATGGCTGATCTCAATTATTAAGCGAGATATGGACAATAAAGAGCTTGATTCATCAGGTCAAAATATAGTACAAGTATTGAAAAAGAGATTGTCTGGGCTTGGTGTTACAGAGGCAGCTTTGGATAGGGTTGTGAACAAATTGAATCTTCAAAACAAGAAATTCAAATCTTGGACAGAACAAGAAATATTTGATCTTTGTCAAAATATTAGACGAGACGTAAAACCAATAGTGATTGCAGCAAATAAGGCAGACATCTCGACATCTCAAAATAATCTGGCAAAACTCACAGAAAAGTATGCTAATGTAGTACCTTGCGCTTCTGAATTGGAGATCCTATTACGAAAAGCTGTAAAAAATGGATTCATTCACTATCTTCCAGGAGATAATTCATTTGAAATTAAAGAGAACACTCAACTAAGCGATAAACAGAAACATGCTCTTGAAATTGTTTCAAACTTTATCAAACAACATGGCTCCACAGGTGTACAAGAAATAATAAATCTTGCCTGTTTTAGTCTATTGGAGAAAATCGTTGTTTATCCCGTTGAAGATGATTCAAAGTTATCTGATAAAAAGGGAAATATTCTTCCCGAAGCCTATTTACTAAATAAAGAATCAACCGCAAAAGATTTGGCCCATGTTGTACATGAGGAGTTAGGAAAAGGTTTCCTTTTTGCGATAGATGTTAGGACTAAAAGGAGATTGGGAGCCGATCATGTATTAAAAAATAATGATGTAATTAAAATTGTGTCAACAACAAGCAGGAAGTGATAAGAATGTTGTGTCTTGGGATAGAGAGTACTGCTCACACTTTTGCATGTTCTGTAGTAAAGCCATCTGATTCGAAATTCTATCCTAATATTCTTTCTGACGTTAGAGATACTTTCAAGGCCCCTGAGGGATCAGGAATCCATCCTAGGGAGGCAGCTCGTCATCATGCATCAGTTGCAATAGATGTTTTGAAAAAATCATTAGAATTATCCAAGATTGACTTCAAAGATCTGGACCTTATAGCATATTCAGCTGGTCCAGGTCTTGGTCCTTGTTTGAGGATTGGTGCAGTCATCGCTCGCTCGATATCTTCGTTTTATAATATAAAATTAATTCCCATAAATCATGCATTGGGCCATATTGAACTTGGAATGAGTCTTACTAATAGTAAGGATTCATTAGTCCTACTGGTCTCTGGAGGACATACTATGATATTGGTTTTTAATAATAGTAGCTGGCGCGTCATTGGAGAAACATTAGACATTACATTAGGACAACTTCTAGACCAATTTGGTAGACATCTAGGACTAGCTTCTCCATGTGGAGCAGAAATAGAAAGATTGGCACTTAAATCTTCAAAAAATTATGTAGTGTTACCTTATACAATTAAAGGAAATGATGTTACTTTCTCTGGTATATTATCGGCTGCCAAGAGATTGATTTCAACTAATAACTTTGCTGTTGAAGACATATGTTATTCAATTCAGCAGACAGCATTTGCTATGATAACGGAAGCCGTCGAAAGAGCTCTATCTGCCACTGAAAAAAAAGAGCTATTATTAGTTGGGGGAGTGTCTGCGAACAAAGAACTGTCTCATATGCTCAATCTGGCATGTCAAAGACATAAGGTAAAATTCAATTCATGTCCAATTTCATTCGCAGGAGATAATGGAGCACAAATTGCATGGACAGGAATATTATCTTATTTGAAATCGAAAAATTCTATAGATATTTCAGATTCCTTTGTAAATCAATCATGGAGAGTAGATAGTGTAAATGTATCGTGGCGGAGAAACTGAATGTAAATACTAGCAAATTTTTGATTATTCATCTAAAATATATCAAACTAGATAGATTTGGCGTGAAATCCTGCCGGTAGCTTTTAATATTTTTTTGTTTACCTATTTAATATGTCAAATAGGAAATCCTTTCGAAAATCAGTCTCGCTATTTACGGGACTTTTGATCGTTACGGGGGCGCTAGCAATAGCAACATATTATGTAAGTTCTGGGGATGCATATCCTGCCAAAGGGAAAGATCACAAAGACATGACATTTGGTGCTATATCGAGTATTCAAAATAATGAACAAGGTGAACCATCATGGGTTCTTTCTGGTCATTGGGTCACAAATATCATTAATAAAACCATGGACAGTTTCAATCAAACCAATCCAGCAAAGTTTGATTCGTGGATCTATATGGTCATGTTGGATGGAACAGCAATGCACAAACATTCCATATCTAATTTCTCGCTGAGTGATGTAAGTAATCAAAACAATGCTACTTCGTACAAAGGAACGGTAACGATAACTCTAAAGGATGGACCGGTCGAACAAGTACCAATTGAAATAAAGTTAGGGAACAATCACGTAATAGGATTATCACTAGATGCAGCTAAGACAAACAACCACTTCGGCGATACTCCAATCTACGGTATCATTCCACCTAAAGCCGACATCATGAAGATGATGTCTCAGATGGGTAATAAATCAAAAATGGATATGCATATGAATATGAGTAAATAGGAAGAAACGAGAATTAGTTATCTATTGTGCAAGATAACGTACAAGATAAAATAAGATCCATCCTCTTTTTCATTTTATATGAGGAATCAATGATTTTATTACGATATTCAAAATCCCACGTTTCATAATAAGCATTTTACGACAAGAATCTAATTCCGGTATTTTGAATAGAAACTCACAGCTTGCAATATTATTCGCTATTGCTTGTTAAATAACGCTTTTTGTGCCTCAATCTCTTTAGCCCATTTCTTGCTATTAAATACGCTGAATTTGTACTTTGAATTGTCTATCTGTACTACAACCTTTGTGAGAATAAAGCCTTCAGCATTGACGTTACCTACTTTATCTAGGGTTGTGTTCAATAATGCATTGCCTATCTTCTTATTTAGAGTGGTTAGGTTTCCTTCGGTTTTTTCAAAAATAATTCTCTGATTAGTTAAGCTTAGAATGCCGCTACCAAGCTTTACCTCAGAACAATCTTCTTCAAGAACCAATTTTTCTCCTGGATTCGGATCTATCTGTGGTGCCACATTTTTATCTCCAAACTTTGGTTATATTATCATTGCAGTATTACATCAAGTTGTTGTTCAAAGGAGCCGAGTCAAACATTTACCTGACAAAATGGTACGACAAAATGGCAGTTTCAAAAATCAGAATTCCAAAAACATATCGACAAAGGACTCTTGATGAAGACTTGAGAAGAAGGAGAACAGTTAGTGAATCTAGAATGCTCAGTCTGGCAAAAGAGTTTGGTCTAAAAACACCATACGTTTATTTCGTTGATCCTCTTCGAGCTGAGATTGTCATGGAATTTGTACCGGGAACTAGAGCAAGCAAGGTTTTAACCTCAAAAATATGTTTTAACATTGGAAGTTTCGTTTCAACCCTTCATATGCATAATATTATTCATGGAGATCTCACACCTGCAAACTTTATTGCAAATAGAAAAATCACGATGATAGATATGGGACTTTCGTTTTATTCAACCAGAAGGGAGGACAAGGCAATGGACATTAGATTATTTAAGGAAATTTTAAAAAGTACATTTCACAATTCATTCTCTAATTTCTTTAATGAATTTTTAGATGGATATCAATCTGTTAATTCAAAGGAATTAGAAAAAATCCTACAAAGGATTGACATAATAGAATCAAGGAAAAGATATGCTGTCGCATGAAATTAATTTGATATTTGTCACTTCATAATGGAGTTATGGCATGATTGGAAAGACAGTACAAATATTGATCAAGTTATTCGTGTAAAATAATTCTTTTGATATTCCATCGGAGAACGATAGAATAACGGAATATTTAGCAAATTTTTTATTTTAGTGTTTGGTTTTTTCTAAAATTGGGAAAAATAATATTCGCTAGTACTAATGAAGGCAAATTTAAAGAAATTTTACCCCTTCTCAGGAACTTTGATATCGACATAGAATTTATGAGATTTAAGAGTAAAGAAATACAATCAGAAATTTTGGAGGAAGTTGCACTTGAAAAATCGAATGTAGCGTATGAAAAAATAGGTCAACCGTTAATAGTAGAAGATACCGGACTTTTTATAAATTCACTGAACGGTTTTCCAGGACCATATTCCTCATATGTTTTTCAGACCATCGGAAATACCGGAATATTAGATCTCCTTTCAAACAAGTCAAATAGATTTGCACTCTTTAGAACGGTTATAGCGTATAATGACGGTAATTCAAAAATGACTTTTACCGGTGAAACTAAAGGTGCAATAAGCGATCATATTACGGAAGGTGGCTGGGGTTATGATCCCATATTTACTCCAGAGGGTTCATCTTATACCTATGGCCAACAGGGGATCACAAACAAAATAAGCGTATCCCACAGGACTAATGCATTGAACTATTTCGCAGAGTGGTATTGCAAAAATTATCCAAAATGACAGTAATCCTTTATTCTATTAGTGGCTTCTCATATCCCTCAATCCACCTTTCAGTGAACCTTTCACGATTTTGAAGAACCACTATTCTTGATATTTCACTTTCGTCCATAATAGAGAACCTATCCATTGACTTACAAAGTAAGTTTGAATAATTCCTAATTTCATCCATTTCCAACATATCAGAACTTTCCAAACGTTGTGTAGACATTCCTATATGCATATATGATTTTATCTCTATAAAATGCGGATTGCCCTTTTCCATCATCTGGGCAAATTCATCGACATATCTTTCTGAATCATTATAGTTCCTTATGACAGTCATTCTCAGCACCGTTCTAGTATTCATCTCTGAGAGTAACTCTAGACTCTTTTGCCATCTTTGCCAAGCATCTCTGTATCTTGGTCGATTAACCATTGCAAACATTTTCTTATTTGAAGCATTAGTTGAAAGGTATAATTGGGTGGGGAGTGCATCCTCATCTATCAGTCTTTGAAGCATTTCCGGTTCCTGACCGTTCGTAACCAAAAATACTGATTTTGTATTCTTCAATGTATGCAGATATTTGATTAGATCCGGTAATTTTGGGTACATAGTGGGTTCTCCTGAAAGTGATATTGCATAGTGTTGAGGAAAAAGTGATTCATCAAGTTTTATCTTGTTTGTCTTAATGTTACCATAATGTCCAACTATCAGCCTTCTTCGTTCCTCTATCAAATTATTTATTATCATATCTGGCTCATCAACTAAGCTTGCAGGCATTTCTAAAGTATCGTAAAATTCAGTAGGTCGCCAACAGTAAATGCATCTATTTTCACAATTCATTGCTGTTGGCGTCATTTCCATGCATCTATGAGTTGAAATACCGTAGAATTTGTGTTTGTAACAAGTTCCTTCATTGGAGAAAGACTTTTTTGTCCAATGACACAGTTCAACAGCAGAGTGATTGTAAACACCATACTTTGCCTTTTTCAGTTTAGCCTTGGTAGAAGCTGAGATTTGGATAAGGTTTTGTGAATCTACATGTGATATGTATTCATCAGAACAACTCATAATACAAGAACGAATCGCATAATGACATTTAAATGTTAAATATCTTATTTTTTGGCCCCCTTCCAAAACTTCTTTATATTATTAATAAATTAAGACAAGCTAAATCAAGATGTTAGATACTCAAGAAATATTACAAATTGCACTTGATATGGTTAACTGGAACTCAATACCTGCTGATACCGGGGTTCATGTAGATGGTAAGAATATCAAGAAGCTAATGTTAACAATAGATGTAACAACAGCAGACCTCATGCTGGCAAAGAATTTAGGATGTGATGCCGTTATAACTCATCATCCAATTGGAAAAACTGCTATTAACTTTTACAAATTAATTGATAGACATATTGACTACATGAGGGAAAATGGCATTCCAGAAAATACGGCCAAAAGATCTATTTTGGAACTAAAGAGGAGAATAGAACTTCGGAATCATACTCAGATATATTCCTCTGTTGTTGATTCTGCAAAGATTTTGGATATGCCATTAGTAAATATTCATCAACCATGTGATGAATATGCAAGAAGAGTGATTTCGGATACGATACATAATTCCAATCCACATTTAGTATCAGAATTAGTTACAGGTTTGGAAGAAATAATAGAATTTCAGAAAGCGGAGACAAAGATTCAAGTCGTTTATGGTAAACCAGATTCCCAAGTAGGAAAGTGGGTGGCAGTAATTGCAGCTGGAACCAATGGTGGATTTCAAGTAGCAAAAAGTTACTTTGAAAATGGAATTTCAACAGTCCTTTATTTTCATATTGATTATAACGATTTGGCCAAATTGAGAGAAAGCGGTATTCAAGGCAATTTAATAATACTTGGGCATTTGGCAGGCGATTCTATCGGGTTGAATGCCTTGGCTAAAAAATTGAAAGACAAAGGAGTTCAAGTTGTTTTAAAAGATATCATTAAGGTATAAGAATCATTTATCTAACAATTATATACTCTAAATATATCACACCAATGTTGAATGGCCTTCGTAGTATAGCCTGGTCAGTATAGGCGGCTGTGGACAGCAAGACTAAATGTTGTTGGAAGAAACCGCTCGAGGAGGGTTCAAATCCCTCCGAAGGCCTACATATCTAATATTAGAAAAGTAGGATTGTTTGAATTAAATTAATGTATAGTTATTTGTTATTAGATCATTTTCATAATAATTTTGGCGGCAATTTGAGCTCCATTTTGTATTTTGGGATTGTTAGATCTCCCCTTTTCAATTGTTTCTCGCATCAAGGTTTCCAATCTTGAGATATCCTCATATGAGTAACCTACTCTGCTCGCATTCTGTTCCTGTTCAAAATGACCCTTAATCGGTATGAAAATTCCTGGAGTGCCATAAACACGTGATTCATCTATTGTCGATCTTCCTGCTAAAGAAACAACAAGATCGGAAGCATAAATAAATTCATGTAAATTATCAACAAACCCAATGTTTCTATAATCGGTTTGATTATTTTCAAATTTTGATACCGAAGGTCCCGTTGCAACGAGTAAATCTAGATCCATTTCCGATCTTAACTTGTTATATGCAATTAATGCCTTTTCAATTATGTGGCGTCCAGCACTGGTTCCGCCAATACTAATTAATATCGTTCTTTTTTCAATACCTAACTTTTTGCGTAACTGATCCCTATCAGAAATACTCGACTTTCTTACTATTGGCCCTACATAAGAGATGTTATCTACATCTTCGCCAAAATCAGGGATAATAACACGGTTACATTTTGCTAGCATATTTTGCATGGACTTGTTCATCCTTGATTCAAGTGCTGCAAACATACCACTAACAAAATGAGTTTCTAATAAATCGGTAATCAGTACTCGTTTGCGGTCCTTTTTTTCTCCTATGGCGATTGATGCGAAATCCTCATCACTAACAATTAGATCATCTCTCCTATCCACAAAACCACTGGCAATTTGTTTACATCTTCTATAATACATGAAATAATTTAAAAGCCATTTTAATCGTGAATGTAATTGCATCGAGCTGTCGATATCAAACTGTACAGGATTATACACATTCTCAGCAGAATATCCGTAGTTCACAAAAATATCATATGCTGGACTACCCGTAATTACTGATATCTTTTCTCTACTCAATGATTTCAATTCTTCGCAAATGGCAATATCTCTAGTAGCGTGTCCCAATCCAATTGGACTTGCAAAAAACAAAACCATATATTCTTCTTTATTATTCTAAATCCGCAAAATAAGTTTTGGCATCATTTTGTTTTACTACATTAATCAAATATCTAATTTGACGACACTAGCCAATGAAAAAAAATCCTATTGCAATTATGATGTAAAACTGAAGTCAGCATTACTCCCTCAAACCAGTTGGTCTTACCACCGAAGGCTATTAGATTAATAATGATGGCAGCAAGAAATAGAGTAACTAATTCATATATTGTGAACTCTAAAGTAAATGGTTGACCAAGTACTATCCCTACTAATACTAAAATAGGAACAACAAAGAGTGTTATCTGTGTACCAGAGCCAGCTGCTATCCCTATGGACAGATCCAATTTTCCTTTTCTTGCAAGAATAATAGCGCTACTATGTTCAGCAGCGTTACCAACAATACCAACTATAATGGCGCCTACAAACATTTCGCCAAAACCAAATTCCCTACTTGTCTCCTCGACAGAACGTACGAGAATTTCACTTACTACTATTACTCCAATCATACTTACTCCAAGCATAAGAAATGATTTCTTCTTACTCCAATGATTATGATCATGCTCCTCATATCGATCACTTGAATTGCTATGAGGAATAGCAAAGAGATGTTTATGCGTGAAAAAAGTAAAGATGATTCCAACAATATATACAAAGAGAAGCAAGATTGCTACTGAGTCGCTAAGGATCTGTATTTTTGCTTGATTTTCAATGTCCGTCCCTCCAATCATGGTACTTGAAAGTACCGTGGAAATGGCTAAACCTATCTGTGCCAAGAAAATTAATGATGACTGCAAACCTGCATTTTCTTTATTAAATAGTTGTTTCTTATGTCGAAATCCCCCTGCAATCATACTTAAACCAAAAATAAGCATTTTGTTCCCCAAAATGGAACGAGTGATTGATGCTTTAACAAGATTAAGCAATCCCGCATTAATAGCAACTATTGCGATTATTATTTCAGCAGTGTTACCAAAGGTAACGTTGATAAGAGAACCAAGAGTCGACCCATAATGTGTAGATAAATGTTCAGTAGCATCTCCAATTAGCTTTGCAAGAGGAACTAACGCTATTGCAGTTATGACAAAAAGATAACATATCCCACATGCAAAAATTCAAGAAAGACTGCAATTGGAGTAAAAATGAGAAGAAGGTAAATTGCAGAAAATTTTGAAAATTTTAGATAATACATCAATTATTAAAATGATAAATAATAATACTCTATTTCAATTTTTATTAGAAAGTTTGACTAGATTTCATAATCCGCAATGCATTTTTTTATGTTCTGAATAACCATTGGAAGAACTGATAGTTAAAATACCACAGAGTAAATATTTGAGCTGTGAACAACTTTGGCTTTTATTCTGAAAGAGCAAGTATTTCATTCGAAAGTCATTTAGTAGGTTTACAGAAAAAAACGAGAGAATTATTACTCAACCTACGTGCATTTATCAATTCTCTGGGAGATAATGTTATTGAAGAACCAAGACCGCACAGGATAGCTTATGCAAAATCTTTGAATTTTAGAGTCTTCGCTGATGTACAACCAAAAGAGGACTCATTGATAATTTCTGTTAGAAAGAGTAGAACTGAGCCTCTTGTAACCTGCATGGTCAAGAATATGTCAGAATTAGAAGAAGCCAAGAACCAAATCTCTGCAGCTTACTATAGGATCAAGTAATAATAGCCTCTAATAGATTGAAATCAAGATCTTTTTAATCGTGTATTTTTAACGTCAAAAAGCTAAGAGAATTTTAAAATATTTGAGAAATTATTAGAATATATTAAAACTTACGAATAGTTTATCTAGTTTTCTAAGGGTACCAGAAGAAAAAAGTTATAAAAGCAAATTGAGTTCAATCAAACTGCAACTGTTCATGATAAGAGGAAAATTCCTTGGATGTTTCGTGGCTATTTTTTTCTTATCATATAATATGATATTAATTCAAACTGGCTTCAGTCAGAACGCACAGATCACAGATGCGCAGCCACCATCAGTTGAGGCTCCTCCATTCATTATCGCTAGAGCAACTAGTCCTTCTTGGACCCAAGTAAATTTCCAGGTAAATGCAACGAGCACAAACTCTGACACAATTTCTGTTTATTGTAATCCAGCCAGTGGAAGTGCATTTCCTATGGGTAGTACCATAGTATTATGTGCCGCTAAAGACCCTGTCACCAGTCTCGTTGGTTATGCAATGTTTAATGTAACGGTAAAGGATTCATCACCTCCTACTTTCAAAGTTCCAAATAGTATCCTCAAACAGGCTGACAATCTTCAAGGTACAAAGATTACATACAATGCAAATGCTTCAGATGCCGTCGATGGAAACGCAGTTGCAATATGCGATCCCCCTTCAGGGAGCACATTTCCTCTAGGTCTAAATCAGGTAACGTGTACTGCAACAGATAAATCAGGAAATAGAGCGGAAACATCATTCAGAGTAATTATCGGGCAGACACCTAGTGAAGAAAATGCTAATCCTACAATTTCAATACTTTCGGACAGTAATACAAACCAGCTTAAATCACTAGAATCACCCGTATCTGAAAATACTACAGACAACGCTACTTCTGAATTCCCCGTATCTGAAAATACTACAGACAACGCTACTCCTGAATTCCCCGTATCTGAAAATACTACAGACAACGCTACTCCTGAATTCCCCGTATCTGAAAATACTACAGACAACTCTAAACCACATTCAGAAGAAGTCGTAGAAAATGATACTGACGATCTTCAAATTCAACAATTAGGAGATAATCTCAATGAAAATAATGGATTGATTAAAGTAACTATTGATTCATTACAGACTTATAGAGCGACGGAAGGCTCTTTATTAAAAATTAAGGGAGTATCAGTTCACGATTCTGGTAACGAGAAATTATCTTTTACATGGAAGCAAATTGGAGGTCACCCCATAAATCCTGAAGATGTCCGCATAATTTCACAAACTGCTGCTTCTGAAATTGCTCCACAAATAGGTGGTAATACAACAAATCTGACCTTTGAAGTTACAGTTCCCCAGGTAAACACAGATGATGATGACGACAAATTAACTTTTGAAATTATAGCCCATGATGATAATGGTAATTCGGCAAGCGACTCTTTTGACATTTTTGTAGATAATAATCCTGAATTTATAGGCACAGGTAACTTTCAGAATAATCCAAACGTACTTCAAAGTCTAGTTAACGAGGAAAGTAACAACGGCGATTTGCCAATATCTATACAAAGAAATATTGAAAAACCCATAGGTGTCTCAACATCGTTGGATAAAGGATTTGCTTTTGTCACCATGTGGGGTTCATTTGGTAAGGGAAATGGAAGGTTTGATGGACAGAATGATGTAGATCCCTTCAACGGTAGAGTATACGTTGCTGATTATGCAAATCATAGGATCCAAGTATTTGATACCAAAGGGAATTACCTGACAAAATGGGGAACCTATGGCGAAGAAAATGGCCAAATTCATAAAGCATCAGCTTTAACTGTTGTGCCTTCAGGAAATATATATTTGAGTGACCAATTTAACTATCGTATTCAGGAATTCACATCTAACGGAACATTTGTTACCGCATGGGGAACTAAAGGAGAAGGAGACGGTCAATTTCTTCACCCACATGTGCCCGGAGTTGATTCTGAAGGCAATATCTATGTAAGTGATAGAGACTTGGCAAATGTCCAGAAATTTACTAAAGATGGGAAATTTATTATGAAATGGGCTGAAGTAGGATCAGAGGATGGACAACTCTCAAAACCTGAAAGTGTTATAATCGATTCTCATGACAATGTTTATGTTGCTGATTTTGGAAACCATAGAATTCAAAAATTCACTAACGATGGCAAATTCCTTCTAAAGTGGGGATCCAAGGGCGTAGGAGATGGTGAGTTTAACGGACCCGCAGGTTTATCAATTGATAGAAATGACAATATATACGTTACCGACAAGAACAATAACAGGATACAAGTGTTTACTTCCAATGGAACATTCCTCACAAAATTTGGTTTGGAGGGCGGTGGACCTGGTCAATTAATTCTACCTGAAGGGGTGGGAGTCGACAAAGATACAGGTCTAGTTTATGTAGCAGATACAGGTAACTTCCGTATACAGGTATTCAAACCCGTAGCGTCATCCGTTACTGTAGCTTGAAAGAATTAGTCTAGTTGTAAAAAAACTAAGATGCCGGTGCTATTCTATAAATAGCCCCTTCATCAGTTCCTCGTGAAGCTGATACTACATACAAATAACCATCAGGGCCAACCTTTAGATCAGTGATAACTCCGAAATTTTCGCCAAATACAACACTACTAGAATCCTCCTTCTTACTGTAAAGTAAATCGGTCAGATCACCATTTAGATTCAAAGATTCTCTGTCAGGATTTAGATCAAAATGAAAAAGAGTTCCTTTTTTTGCTGAGCCCACAAAAATATCATTTGCATACTGTTCGCCTAGTTTATCAGAGTTCAAAAATACTATGGCGGTGGGTGCTACAGGTTTATCCCACACAAACTCTGGAGGGCTATATTTTCCTTTACCATTGAAAGTAACAAATTCTACTTCGTTTTTAGATTCATCATCATATATACTCTCTTTCTCTCTAGTCTGATTCAATTTCCAAATTCCTTGTACTTTCTCCCATCCGCTATTGAATCCTGGTTTGACAAGATTGATTTCATCCCCAAATTGGGGACCATTCTCTGTGTCCCATACATTATCAGTTAGCGGATCAATACCGATCCCGAAACTGTTTTTTATTCCAAATGCATAATAAAGATTAAGTGGATAATCGTCTCCAAGAATTCCAGATCCAACAGATTTACCATCTTGAGTAATCCGCAATATTCCGGCACGACCATCAGGAGAAGTTCCATTCAAAATGTTCTGTGCTTTTGTATCATAACCTGTCATGTTTTGATTAAACTTTGTTGATTGTAAATCTCCCACACTAACAAGGAGATTTCCATCCTTATCCATCAAAAGTTTGCCTCCATTATGGCTTGGTCCTGGCAAGCCTGGTAAGGAGACGATCAGTTTGGGATTTGTGAGAGAATTATTTTTTCTATCTAATTCATATCTCGATATCTGATTTTCACAATTCTGTGTATCAGCAACCTTATCTTTTATGCATTGAGTATTGTAAAGATAAACAGGCAAATTTTCTTGTGGAGTATTATTTGCATTTCCTGAGGAGGCAATACCTAATAAGCCGCGTTCATCCTTGACTGCCACGTCTATATGGAGTAATGGTCCCGTAACGTTACCATTAATTACCTCAAATACGTTACCAGTGTTCTTTTCAGTTAATAAGAGATCATCGTTTCCTAAGAAGTCAATAGCAGTAGGGAAATTAAAATTCTTTGCAACCAATTCAACCTTCAACTTAGGATCAGTGATTAAAGGTACCGGACTTGTCGCATTTTGGCCTTGAGCGGGTAACGCATTTTGGCCTTGAGCGGGTAAATAAGTTAACAAATACAGGCTACATACAAAGATAATTGAAAGAGTGACCGATATCAATACATGATTTGACACAATAGAGCTAGTATATCTAGTTTTTGGACAGTGGGCCTTATCTCTACTAATAGTGCGACAGAATAGTCCTTTTTACCTATACAATTGGGAAATCGTTGCCATGTTTCTAAATCATGAATTCTTGATTCGATACTTTACATGAGAGCACAAATTGCCATCAAGCATGACATCTAATATTCCACAATCAGAATCGAAATTCATGTTTCTTCCTACTTAAAGAAAAGCAGCAGCATTTAGTCCTACTTGTTGAAGTGTTAGGACTAGCATGGAGAAAATACTTGCATTCGTTGATTACCCCTATCGACAACATAAACATTACCTAATGAATCAATGTTAACATGCTCGGATTTTGAGAATTGGCCATCTCCACTTCCACTTGTTCCGAAAGAAGTGGTAAAATTACCATCATTATCAAAAACTTGAATTCTTGGATTAAGTGCCCCGTCAACCATAAATATCATATCTTGTTTGGAATCTACGTCGAGATGTTCTAAAAGTGGCGTGAATTCTCCCTTCCCTTTACCTTCGGAACCCCATTGTTTAATAAAAGTACCATTTTCATTGAATTTCTGAATTCTTGGATTTTCCAATTCATTCACATACACATATCCATTCGAATCGACATCAATTCCGTGCGGATGATCAAATTTACCTGATTCATTACTTGCTTTTCCGTCCGTCGAACCCCAGTGCAATATGTATGAGAAATTTCCATCTAACTTAACGACTCGTTCATTACCTGTATCAGTAACGTATATTTCTCCTGTCTTTCGGTTTATGACCATATCTACTGGAATTCCAAACTCCTGATCAGTTCCATTGATTTTTTTCAGGTCTGTCCCATTGTTTAATAAAAGCACCATTTTCATTAAATTTTTGAATTCTATCATTACCCCTATCGACAACATAAACATTATCAGATGAATCCACCTCAATACTGTAGGGAACATTGAATTGTCCGGCCTTACTGCTCTCGGACCCCCACTTCATGAGGAAGGTTCCGTTTGAAGTGAACTTTTGGATATCATTTCGATCTCTATCGCTAACATACACGTTTCCTTTTGAATCAAAATTTACGTCATGCGGACGTAGGAACCTCCCGTTAGCCGAGCCCTCAGAACCCCATTTGAAATTAAAACAATAGTTTATGGGATTAAATACTTCTTCCTTACTCCCAGATACAAAATTTTCGAATATCATATTTCGTTCTGATAAAATGAAAAATACTAGTAACACTGAACAAATTAGCGCATGCGCTAAATTGGAAAACTGCACAGTAGTCAAAAGACTTCCAATCTATCTAAGACTTTTGATACAAGTAACAAAGTCAAATGAAATATTCTATTTTTAAGTTAATATTCTAATGGTCAATGTTCATTAAATTATCTATTATTAATAATTATCAATTTGCAAGTGGGACAATGACTTGAATAACATGCTGATTTATGAACCGCATTAGTCAAGCGACAATTACCAAAATTACTCAAAATATCTGAAAATTCTAGAGCCCTCCAATCGTTTTTCTTATATCAATCAGGTAAAGCTCAGATCATCCGAATTGCCTATTCTCGGAAGCTAAAGATATCTTTGACATTATCTTATTATAAAGTGCAAACGATGTATAGATACTAATGAGACTTTATGACAACAGTTCAGATATTCCAAAATCACTTGTGCCTTGGATAACTGAATTGGAATCGCTCGGAATTAAATCAGAAAAACTAAATGAGTTGAATGATGTTTACGAGGTCAAAAATCTTGTAGAGAATATCAAGGAGACATTATTTCAAGATTTTAAATCACGTTATCAGAGGGAACAATGATATAACTTACATCTTTTGATGAATGATTGATACTATAATCAGTAAGATATTTTTAGTAGGATCTCGGATCTTTGTGGTATTATTCGTGTTTTCAAATACAACAGAAAAAACATAATTACCAATGCAAAGATTCCTGTCAAACTGTTGAATAGAGTAGCAACTTTTTCATCATGTTATTCCTATATAGAGAAAAGTAATTAATTAAGGTAAGATAAGGAAATTTCATATAGGAGAAACCATTATAAGTATAGGTGGCAGGAAACATTGGATCGTTTTCGTTTGATGTGACTCAGAGAATTCTTTATACCTTGTATCACGATGGTTCGTCAAAAAAGACTTCCTTGGCCACAAAAACACGATTAAATTACAATGTATGTTTGAGATACATTACGATGCTAAAAGTACTGGGATGGGTAGAGGTTGGTACTGCTGT
>DASQWJ010000164.1:0-15816 GCA_035640315.1 Nitrososphaeraceae archaeon | reverse complement strand
ATCATTCCTTCGTCAGTTTTCTTTCCCCTATAACCTGATACCACCCCATAGATAAGTCCGATAGTTATTGAAAATATAGATACTGTTAAGCCTATGAAAAGTGCGATAGGTATTCCCCATATGATCCCAATAAATAAATCTCTTCGCAGATCATCAGTTCCCATGATGCCAAATACTTTACCACCAAGAATAACACCAACATTTTCTATACTACTGGAGTTATCGAACTGGAAAAACTTTTCGGATATTTGGTATGTCCCATGCAAAATTTCAGGTTTATTAGTACTCGAGAACAACAAGACTGGTGGTTCAAATCCCGATATTGGAAAACTAAAGAAACTTTGATATTGACTTAGTGACTCCTTAATCTTATTGTTAGTAGAAAAGATTCTGTCTGTAAAAGTATTATTTAAATTTGTTGTAGTCGGCAAGGATGAATAATAGACGGTAAAGGTAATGTTATCAGGCCTGGTAATATCAATTTGTAATACTGGTGGAACTTCACCATATTTAACCGAGTGAAGGAACATAAAGTCATCAGGAAAGTCATCTGCCTGAATATTGACTCCAAATATAAAATTAGATACTCTTATCCCTTCTGAAACCTCAGAAGTTGTTTTTGCATCGTCTTGATCTAGTGAGACATGTTCAAACTCCTTGGAACCAAAATAACTGGTCCAAAAAGGAGCCGCTGTTTTTGGATTATTAATCCAATAATCAGGATCATTCCATAACCGATAGGAATCAAAAGGTACGACTAGTATCGCTATCACGGTTAATGATAATAAGAAACCAAGAATCGATACTCCAATTATTCCACGGCGAGATCTTATTAGTCCTAAGAATAATTTCTTTTGCAATAGACTAGCTACCTTTCACTCTCGGGTCCAACAGACTGTATGCAATATCAGTAATGAATATGGTTACCAAAAAGATTAATGTGCCAACATATGTAAGTCCAATTATGATAGGAATATCAAGTAATCCTATCGCATCATAGAAGAGTTTTCCCATGCCTGGCCAATCAAACACAGCTTCGGTAATAATAGATCCTCCAAATGAACTTGCTAAACCCAACCCCACAGCAGTTGCAACAGGAGGTCCTGCATTTCTTAGCGCATGAGAATATAGAATTTTTCGTCTGGAAATTCCCATGGTTCTTTTTGCATAAATAAAGTCTTCGTTTAAGATATTTATCAAGAAATATCGTACGATATATGCCCATGAACCAAAGGAAACAATGACCAAAGTAATCAGAGGAAGGGTCATGTGATAGAGTAGATCAAAAACATAATTAGGGTCTGATGGAGAGGAAAGAGGTGTAGCTCTTGCAGGAAATATCTGTAAGGTGAATGCAAATACAAGAATCATGATCATTGCTACCCACCATGAGGGAAAGCTGTTACTAAATATTGCAATAAGTGAGTTGAATTTATCCCACCAGGAACCTTCTTTGCCTGCTACATATGCACCTAGAAAAATACCAATGATAGTAACTAGGATAGTTGCTGTAGTAAATAGCAATAAGGTTTTTGGAACTTTTTCAATAATAATATCTCGTACGTTCGATGAACCATAGTCAGAGGTAAAGAAGTGTGATTTTCCCAAATCCAATGTCATTACGCTAACAACCCTATGAATCAATCTTGAAGGATTAAAGGAATCCTGATCCAGACCAAGTGTTTTAGATCTGAATTGAATTTGGTTGTTTATATAAGACGATCTTTCTTCGGGATTTTGAAATTTGAGCCTCCCTTGATTTACTTCGTCTATAACTTGGTTTCGCACTGCATCTACCAGTAATTTATCAAGAGTCGGACCAAGCAAAATTACAGTGATTAAGATGGTCGAAAATAGGACCAAAAACATGTTAATTGAACGAAATAGTAAGGTTCTTCCTAGGCCCAATTGCTCCTAGTTAATTATGTTATCAATATAACTTAATACATACGATTTAGATGGTCATTGATACTTAGTTCTCATACTTAATGGCTGAGTTAGCAATTATGTCCATACTAAAGCATAATAGCTTAAAAAAGAGAAGAGAAAGAATTTATTTTAATTTGATAAATTTAATTAAATGTGAAGTTTACTAAGTGCGTTCATGAAAATGGTACAAACTGTATTTCAATTACTCCTATCGAAACTCCCCCGAATTATTAGTAATGTTTGCCTCCAAAAGCATATTATTGAATATATTATGTCGATGAGAAAGACGGGGTTATCAAGTAATACAATTACAACCCGATTACTCGGACAAAATATTAGAGAACAGGAGATTTAATTAATGCATAATGAAAATCCTTTAGAATTAAATCTGAGTGATTGAGCTTAAAAGGCACTTGTTATTTGATAGCAGAATATAAAAAAGATTCTGGGACAAAAATCAATGAAGTCTATAGCATGATCCTTTCAGTTAGTAACTAGGATGCCTGCTTCGCAAAATCCTTGAATCCTGTGAAGTCAACAGCCACAACAGGTTCATTACCTATTACCCAAGCATTATGTCCCGGAGATATAACTGCACAGTCACCAGGACCAAATTCTTGTTCTTCTCCGTCGTCCATTACAACCTTTATTCGGCCAGATATCATATATTGAGTATGTGGCATTTCACAACTCTTGGTGTTAACGATTGGTTTGACACATTTGTCCCAACTCCAACCTGGCTCAAACGTTGCACGACCAATAACAACATCTCCGAAGTTTACGATTTCCAACTTACCTTTTTCAAAGGTGCGTACCTCATCAGGCTTTTCTAAACTCTTCTTAAGGATCGTCATGTCCATTGAGAGATTATAAAGCCAAATTATTATAAGTTTTTTCTAAATAGTCTATTGTGACACCAATTCAAAACAAATGTCAAACTGATGGGGTATCCGACATGGTTGGAAATCACGACCTCACATGGGTGGAGTTACGTCTCGGGCATTATGGCAAAACATTCATCAATAAATAAGTTAAAGCCTAGCCGAAAATTTAACTTCTAGACCCTTATTTAATTCTATATTATATTCGTACTTTTCATTCAAATTTAAGGGCATCAATTCAACATTATTACCAGGGCAAATAGGACATTCATAATTTTCAATTAAAGAAAAAATCGTTGCTGTCCAATGACATGATGGACAAAATGCAAATGAAAGATTACGATATAACTTTTGATACATCTTCAAACGCAGTGCAATATATTATAAAACTGTTAATACATTCATTTCGTATTAATATATGATGTTTTTTCGAAGCAATCATAATTAGTCTTTTTCATTATAACAGGGGCTTTCTGCGATGTCATCCTTTTTCATTTCATTATTGCATTTCTTTTCTGTTTTATAGCACAAGTGACCTTCCCCGACCTGGTCGTAACAATAAACATTGTTTGTAATACCTGAAACAATATCAGCAGTAGTGGAAGCGAAAACGACGATTGTTACTAGCAAGAGAATTTCAAATTTCAACACTAAAATAGCTTCAACATCAAATTAATGTGCTTTATCTAAATAGTCTAAATAGGAAAATCCAATTCACTTCATTTATATTCTTGAATTATTATTTTCAAATAAATTTTTGAGATACTTGCTTGTCGTCAAGCCTTTGCATGATGATGTGGTTGGTGCTGTCTTTCATATGATAAGGACCAATAAATTAAATTGCATTTCTAAATATATGATTCCAGACACGAAGAATGTTCGGAACAAAAATCAAATAATTACTTCGCCTGTTTGTAACACTGGCTATCTGCTCTTAAATCGTGCACGTGCTCAATTGCACATGCCTCTCGGGTTTCAAAACAAAAGGGTCCTCCCTCGTCTTCATCATAACAATAAACTTCATCTGAACCAGCAGAAACTACTCCAGTGAAGGCATTTATTAAACTAATCACAGAAACAAGCAAAACAATGTATTGGATTTTCAACACATTAAGTAGGACAACAAAGAATTAATGACTTTCAAATTTTTCATTCTTCTGTACCTATTTTTGATTTAGAAATTCTAATTAAATATAGACCGTGCATCAACTTATCTTTAAATCTGTTTAAGTGAATAAATTAAAGGGCTACTTATTCATTATTGTATTTGGGACTGCGATAAGAACCCCGCTGTAGATATCAGGCCTAAGTGCATAATTGCTTTTGACAAATAATTCAAACTCATTTGGTCCAATAGACATTCCTTTAGTGGTAGTACCATTAAGAGTAATGATGAAATTTCCTTTATTATCTGCCCATTCTCCTTTCCCCTGACTCACAAGGCGATTATTCTTGTCTGTAATAAAGTAGGTTAGCGAAGCATTACTATCGTAGTTATCTCCGACAGTTATATTTCCTGACATAGTTAATGGCAACCCACTCGTAACAACCTTTGGTTGTTGAACTTTTACAAATTTGGCAAGTTTTGCGGTTTCAAAATTAGACCAATATCCTTTGGCATATGGATAAGTACTGTCTCTGAATGCAGTTAGCGTTATAACTTTACCTGTTGGATTATAGTTCTTAATTTCATATGGCCCGTTACCAATTACTGCATGATTATGATCAGATATCCACTTTATACTTGCGTCGTATCGCTTTAAGGCATCATCAGTAGTAACATAATCCCTTAGTGCAGAAGGTACGAAACGTTCCGATTTCATTTTGTCTAACTCTAGTTTTATTGCTTGCGCATGACTTGGTATTATCAATGATAACCATTCAATATTTTTGACCGTTGCTTCTGATCTAGTATATGCAAAATTTCCGTTTTTTACTAATCTTTCAATTGCTGCGTTAACTTCCCAGGGAGAGGTTGCCCAAACCGGTGCGAAATCTGCTATTTCTTTGTTATCAAAATGCCAATAATCAACAAATGAAATTGCATTATTGTCATCTAGAAATTTAGTTCCTCGAAGATATTGTAATGCAATTACGGCTTGAGCGGCATACTCAGGATCAAATGTAAGATCAGTTGAATTAATTTTGGATGACCACTCATATAGAAAATAGAGAGGATAAATTAAGTCTGCCTTGGTCATTGGTTGACCATTTTGCCAGTTTGAATAAGTCATATGATAGGTAACCTTACTCTTGGAAGTATTCTCTCCAACTTTTTGCCAAATTTGATTGTGTGGATTCCATTTTAAAGCATCACTGTCCACGGCGAGTCTTTTTTCTGGCCCCATTGTTGTAATATTAGTCCATTGAGTCCTCAAAGGAATCACTTCACCAGTATATGGATTTCGGGAGGTTGCCGAATCTGATACTAAGGAAAGGATATTTGTACAATAGATGTCATTACAACCTCCTACACTGTTCCATGCTCCTTGATATATCTGTTTGACACCGACATTAATAGTGCTGGCGTTTTTGTCTGATCTTGCGTTTATGAGAGATTTGTCTGTAGAGATACCTGCACCAAAATCATTAATTAACCCTTTAATTGAAGAGGAGGCTACGTACGGGTCAATATTTTGTGCTACAAAAATTCTTACGGATTCCTGAATTCCTGAACTCACTGCCTGTCTTAATAGTTCATTACGTTCCTCTTGAGTCGTAAAATTGGAAAACTCTATACTTTGTGTAATTTTATCTAGTGTAGAGTTTTGATAGTTCCAAAATGACGGATTAGCCCATCCAGGCATTTTACCAAAAAAAGGAGAGTACATTTGAGCGGCTGTAACAGGATTATATCTAACAAATGCGGATGTTCCACCGAATGCTTCAGTGTAAATTTGCCATTCTAATTCTTGAGGATCAGTCCCATAAACTATAATGTTAGCCTTATTCAAATCACCATAGTTTCTTTGGACAGTAAATCCAATATTATCGAGCTGGTTTGCAAGTATTTCACCCATTGATTTTCTAGGCAAATCATCGCTTCTTATCATAAATTTGACTAAAATCGGAGATCCTTTGAATGTCCATTTATCTCCTACTTTTATTGCGCCATTTGCAATCAGAACTTTATCAATTGATTCTTTAGCAAGATTTGGATTATATTTGAAATTGTAAGATTCCAGAATTGGAATAATAGTTTCATATTCTGGCGAGGATATTCCGAATGGGTCTATTTGGACACTACCGTATCCATTTAGAATTTCATCCACTACGAATTCACGGTTAATCAGGTAATTTAATGCAAAACGAATTTCCTCAAATTGGAATGGGTTTAGGACATTAGGATCCTTGGATGGCGCGGGATTCAACAAATAGGCAAATGAACCTGCATTTTTTTCATAGATTTTTAGGGCACTATCGTTTGAAATAGATGATACCTTCTCAAGAGGTATCCTAAAGAAGTATGTGTCAAGATTCCCTGTCTTAATTTCCTGTAAAGCAGTATTTCCGTCGAGATATTGAATGAATCTTAAATTGTCTGTGAACGCTCCCTTTTCATTTGATTCAATAGCATTAGTCGTAGTAAAGGAGGGAACTATCACCATCAAGATTAAGATTAAAGCCATCAGTATCTTGGATATTTTATTCAATTGTTAAGTGGTAAAGGTAAGTGATTTATGAATTTTCTTGATCGATCAATGTTTTTTAGAACAAGATAATATACTGCATTGCTAAGTAGCTTTGTGGTCTCAGCAGACCTTAGGTACAAAACTCAACTATCCTTGTTGCTTGACAAGGGAGTGATATCTGAAAACATCTACAAGCATTTTATGAAAAGAGGTTTGAAGGTTATATCACCCTCAAATGATTATGGACTTTATAATTTAGGGGATATTTTACCAGAGATAGTTATCGGCGCCTCAGAACAGTATATCTGCAACATGAAGATACCATACCAGGCAACTAGTTATATTGCTGCAAGAACAGCGAATACTGGTAAAGCGGTATATATTTACAAGATAAATGACAGACCGGGAGGCGGTGTTATTTCACTAACTGGTGGTATCAGAAAATTAGGTGATAGTATCTTCGCATCGACCCATAGGATCTTGCTGGGTAGAAAGGCCATGATGATTAGCGCTGACAATCTAGTAGTCAATAAACAACATATTTGGAATTGGCAGTTTTTTGGGGACACAATAAGGGAATCTTATCCAAATATCTATGAGGATCTGGTCAAATTAAGTGAAAAGGCAGGTAAAGGATCAGAGTACCGTCAAATTGTAGTGGCCAGATCTGACAAGACATTTCATAGACTCAATATCGCAGGTCTATGCAGGGAAAATCAAATAAAGATTCTTGATCCCAAACATGGAATCAAAGTCACATTCTTGACAAACGATTCAGGTCACGATTTTGCTTCAAAATTCATTCCCGAATCAGATCTAATTGAATATATTATCACTGGAACTGACTTTGATATGTATTTAGCCATGATCAAATTCAGAAAATTACATGGCATTGACATGATTTTAAATGATGGAGGTCGTATCATGTCAAATTCTGTTCGGGATGAAGGGTTACTAGGAGAAGAGAGGGTTACTCTCGAACCCTACCCAGGAGATCAGTTCATTCCTCAACGTTCTAAACTAGATCTACAAAATGTACTTGGTATAGAAGGTACAGGAATTGATGGAGGAGAAATTGAAAATGGAATAAAGGTCCATTCAACAAGAATCAACGATGAGCTTGCCAATGTATACCTATACCCTCTGAAAGTGAAAAGTGAAAAATGATTCCAAGATACAATGGATAATTACGGTTGAACTCTATTATTCTATTATTCATCTCTTATTCATATTCCATATCAAAGATTTTTCTTATTTTTGTTTGCAACCCTTTTCTTTAGGGCGTGATTCATCTCATCAAATAGTTTTGCCAAGTCCCACCCTACGTTGGTGTAGGAAATGTTACCATGGGTCGATCTTATGTGTACATCAATTTCATATCTTTTCCTAGATCCATATACTTTTCTTAGTTTAATATGGCATCGCGCTTGCTCTATGTCAGGGTGAATTTTTCGCATAAACTTAGTGATATTCGCAAATTTCGATTTTGCAAGCTCTGCGTCAAATGGTTCATCAGGCAGACCTACAATAAACATTGGAATATCTTCCTCTAACTGTTCTCCTAACATAGCAACAATGTCTCTGTAGGTTATTATTCCCTGAATCTCATCCCATACGTTAACGATAGAGTAGCTAGATCTTGCTCTTGTCATTTTATCACATACACTCATCAGATTATCGTCTATACTTGCAGTTATTACGTCATCATTAGCTAGGCCCGAGACTTCAATGGATAGTCTATCCTCTGCATCATTTATGCCGATTGATTTCTTACCAATTCTTTCAGAAGGTGACATTAGTCTCATGATATCAGATGATGTTATGATACCTACTAAGTGACCATTATCAACTACAGGCAGATGATCAATTCTTCTCCTTTTCATTAACGATTTTGCAGCAGATACAGTTTTGCGAGAATCGATAACAATTGGATCTCCTGTCATGATGTTAGATGCGTTGACTCGTACTTTATTTTTTACTAGTTGTTTGTTTATCAAATCAACAATCCGCTTCGCAGATACTTGACCCTGGATATTTCCATTTTGAATTATAGGAAGCGTTCTCAATCTATAGTGACTCATGATTCTTGCTGCCTCTCCAACAACACTGTCACCATGCAATTCTGGTATTATTTTTCCAATTAAGGATGGTTTTGTTGTCTTTATGTCTTTGGCACCTATAATGTCTCTAATACTTAAGGCAGCTATTTTATCAGATAACTTAACGAAGACGTCATATGAATCAGTTTCAATCAAAGTACTGATAATTTTCGATAATGATTCATCCGAAGAAACTACTACAGGAGGTTCAATAAGCTCTCCCACAGGGATACTGTGAACTGAGCTGAGATTATCATGAATTTAGTTTATAGTCAACGTCTAGGGACTATAATTTCTTGTACATTAAAGGTTTTTTGCAGTAAAGTGTCGCAATGTAACACACTAAATCTCAAACAAATCACAATATTTTCATCTGGAATATTGAATTTGAGCAAATTCTTGTAAATTTTGCTAAAAGCTTCAAAATTATATTACAATTGAAAAACTGAAAAAATTTTAAATAACTATTTGTTTTTAATTATTGTCTATTCCTATAGATCTATTTTTATCAAATTTATTTTCTATTGACGCAATGAAATTAATCTGCAAAGTTTTTTAGAAAGGAATAGGGGTACATGATGTAAGATTAGTTATGCCAAGGTCTAAAACACAAGTTTCCAGTAAAAGCGCGAAAGAAAGTAGTACAGGAAATGATGAATCTCTGCCAAAATGGGCTGAAGATGAAATAAAGTCAGTGCAATTTGGGGAGCCAGAAATACTAACAAGGTCAGGATATATACTGGCGGTCTATGAAGATGTATGGAAAGTTGATTTGCAAATATACGAAGCTCTCTCTGACGGACGGACTATAATTGAAGGCTTGGATGTACCTAAAAATTTAAAAATTTCTGACTTTCTAAAAGGATTCATTTATGAATTTAAGATAAGGATGTTCAAAGGTGAGCTAAGTTCGAAACTAGTAGAGCTATTAAGATCAAAGTTTAATCTAGAAATGAATGCGATATACCGATTTGAATTGGAAGATCTTCAGCTCATGGACGTTGAATCAGACATCCAAGTATCAGCAGGTACTGCTGATGACGAGGATGAATAATCAATCAGTATCAGTTATCTAACATTCTTCTAAACGAAGTTCCAACTATTGGATTCACTATAAATGGTATTGTATTCTTTAACCATACCCCACCTCTCATGTAGAATGGGACAACAATTTCCAACCTATTTGATGTGGATGCTCTTATAATTGCTTTGGAAACAGAATGTGGATCTAGATAAAAACGTTCCTTGTTTTTGAACTTATTAGCAAATGACGAATGTTGAAAAAAATTTGTCTTAACTCCTATAGGACTCACTACCGTGACTCTGACTCCAGTACCGTGTAATTCATGTTTGAGTGATTCGGAAAATCCAAGTATTGCGAATTTAGATCCGCAGTATACGGCTAACCCAGGAATTCCAAAGCTGGCTGCAAGAGATGCAACATTTATGATGTGTCCGCTTTTCTTTTTCAACATTGAATCAAGAAATACTTTTGTGCAATAAATCATCCCAAGGTAATTTGTTTTGGTTACTTGTTCGATCTCCTCTATCGATTGATCTGCTACTTTTCCCAATATTCCAATTCCAGCATTATTTACCAATATGTCAATGTGATCATAAACTGAAAGCACATCTTTGGCCATCTTTGATACTTCAGAATTATTCGACACATCACAAGAAAAAATCATGGATTCACATTTATCTCCGATCTCTGTTGAAACCTGTAATAGACGTTCCTTGTTTCTAGAAACAAGTATAATGGCCTTGACCTGTTTTCCCGCAAAATCCAAAACTGTTGATCTCCCTATACCCGAAGATGCTCCAGTTACAACAACTGTTTTCCCTTTCAATTTATTCATTGCAAATCCTCCTTGATAAACAAGTTTTCTATTATTTTAGCCGCTGTCCAAATTCTTGGATTTTATCTGATTTGCAATAGAATCCTTACCGATCGTAATTCTCATCAGAGCAATCCACATTATGACGAGAGGAACATGATAAGTAGCAATTCTCCAAGCAATTATTACAGATAATTGAGAGGAATTAAGCACATCAGTTAAATTTGGAATAGTACTAATATTTGTGATATAAGCCCAGACACCTAATTCTGCCAAGCCAGAACCCCCTATAGTAATAGGTAATGTGGATAAAGCAGTAGAGGCTGAAGTCGCCATAAATGATTTGAAAAATCCGACGTGCTGACCGACAGAATCAGCAAGTACCAAAAACGAAATGCCCTGAAAAGCAAAAGCTACAAATGTAATAGCCATTCCAACGGATAAGACCTTAACTGAGTGAAACGAAGTAAAATTTTCTCTACTCATTTTGCATAGATCTGCCAATGCAATATTTGTTGAATTTATTATACGATCAGATCTTTCCTTTGAAAGGAATTTATTTATCAATCTGAGAACAAATTTTGGCAATTGCATGTTCCTGTTTGCAGACAGCACCACTACAAGAAACCAAAAAGCAAAAGTTGGTATAGCAACTATAATGACCAAAATACCAATAAATGAACCACCGCCAAAAATAGCCACACCGCCCGCTATAAATGCCAAAATACTACCTGCAAAGACATCGGCTATTATTTCTGCGGTAGCAACCCAAGCAGCTTTGCCCGCAGGAACTCCGTTCTTAATTAGCCATGCAATTCTTACTATTTCACCTCCAATAAAAGAAGGAGTTGTTTGTGTGACAAATTCCCCCGCAAGTCTCGCATTCATAGTTTTAAGAGTCGTGCTGTAATTTGGGCCTATGAAGTGTTTAATAAAATACCTAAACCTATAGGCCTGTAACAAAATTCTAACCATAACGGCCGAGACAGAAAGCAAGAATGGCAATGGCCCTACTGAGAAAACGTCAGCCGGTGAAACCGGCGTAAATGTAAATAGTAATAAAAATGGAATAAGGCTTACAGCAACTGCAATTATTCTCCATTTCAAGCCTACTCATTTCAAAATAATAAAAGGTCATATAATAATCAATAGAATTAATATATTCACTCTTTGTTTGAAGTTTGTTTGCAAACTATTTTTGTTACTGGGACAGCTGGGTCTGGAAAATCACTTCTTACGTCCAAACTAGTTCAGTGGTATAAAGATAATGGCTTTTATCCGATCTCTTTGAACCTTGATCCCGGAGTTATCTCATTACCTTATGAACCCGATGTTGACGTGAGAAATTATATCGACATTGAAAAAATAATGTCTCAGCATGACCTTGGACCAAATGGCGCACTCATCATGGCCGCAGATATGATTGCTACAAAACTAGACGAAATACAAGAAGAGATTTATGATCTGAATCCAGATTTTGTTATAGCAGATACGCCTGGTCAAATAGAACTTTTCGTATTTAGAGCAAGTGGACCTTATTTTGTTTCAAATTTTCAATCCGATAATAAAATAAACATATTTACCTTTGATGGAATTCTGGCTTCAACCTCGCCAATTAATTTCATTTCTATTGCCTTAATGGCGACATCTGTAAGGCTTCGATTAAATATTTCGCAGATTGATGTGATGACAAAAAGAGATCTGGTAATAGACAAGCTAGAAGACATACTTAGATGGTCCTCCAGATCCTCTCTGGAGGATTCACTCCATGACGAAAGGAATATTGAACATTCAATCTTGAGTAAGGATCTTTTACAGGCTTTGTACAAAAATAAACTAATGCAAAACCCAATTCTTGTTTCAAGTCTAACAATGAGTGGAATGGTAAACCTTACTGCGGCACTTTCAAGGGTACTTAACTTTGGCGAGGAAAAAGGGGATTAGAGTAAGGAATGAAAGTAACATTGGATTCTTGTAAGGCAAAAGCGCCATCATCAACAGCAAATCTAGGTCCGGGGTTTGATGTTTTTGGGCTAGGTCTCGATCTTTTCTATGACACGGTATCTATCAGCAAGTTACCAACAAGGAATGGAAAAATAAGAATCACATTACAAAATGATAATATGATGATACCTTCGGTAGCTAAGGAGAATACGGCAAGTATATCAGTGATGAAAATAGCTAGAAAATACAAAATTAAAAATGACCTTGACATCAATATTGTCAAAGGAGTACCAGTAGGACTGGGATTGGGAAGCAGTGCCGCTTCCAGTGCTGCTGCCGTTACTGCATTCAATGAACTTTTTAGATGCGAATTAACGGAAAATGAATTATTGGATTTTGCTGCTGAGGGAGAAGTGAGTAGCGCTGGTACAAAACATTACGATAATGTTGTGGCTTCATTGTTTGGTGGATTCTCAATAGTAAGAACATATCCGACGCTTCAGTTTAGTCGAATAAATACTCCAAAGGATTTGATACTTGTAGTTTGTGTTCCCAAAATAGTAACTCCGGCAAAGAAAACAAAAGTCGCGAGAAGTGTGATACCAAGAACAATTTCACTTGAAGATCACACAAGGAATTTAGCCAATGCATGCATGATGGTAAGTGGATTTCAATATCAGGACACAAGGCTACTAGCAAGTGGTATCAATGACATCATAGTGGAACCCGCCAGAAAAAACCTTATTCCTGGTTACGACAAAATAAAATCAAATGCCTTGCACTCTGGCGCACTGGCAGTAACAATAAGCGGTGCAGGACCGTCAATGATTGCCTTCACGAATTCAAGAAACGATGCCCAAAAGATTGGCAAGTCCATGGAGCAAGGATTTGCGGATTCTAAGATTGACAGTCAGGCGTACGTTTGCGGAGTTAGCACAGGAGCTAAAGTAATTTCGAAACTTTGATTCTAAATAATCAAATAAATTCGAAAATAAGAGAAGGTGTTATTTTTTACTCTTGTTGAGAAAATCAGACATCATCTTTTTCCTATCCTCATGTGCAAAGCATAAGGACCATCCATAAATTTCCAACCTGAGTCCTGTTTCGAGATCTGCATCCATGCCTCTGTTTACGAGCATTTTACTCACCTTTACAGCGTTGAAACTATTCTTTGAAATCTGTTTGGCCATTGCGATACACTCATTCATCAGCTTATTGTTGAGTAGTTTTGCTATCTGATTGTTCCTTTCCTTTTGCTTTTCCTTATCATCAGGCGCAACTTCAGGAGGCAGATTATCATCTGCAGTCAAGCTAATCACGTTATTTACCAGACCCAATTGAAATGCTTCTTCGGCAGGTATCATCCTTCCAGTAAATACCAGTTCCTTAGCCTTAGCTGGTCCCACTAACCTCATCAACCTTTGTGTTCCACCCCATCCAGGCGGAATTCCTATCGTTACTTCTGGTTGACCGAGTCTTGCGTTACTGGATGCTATTCTTATATCGCAAACCATCGCCAATTCGCAACCTCCTCCAAGTGCGTATCCGTTAATTGCTCCTATTACTGGCTTGTCCATGCGCTCAATTTTATTCAAGACAGATTGTGCTGAAGAAGCATATTTTTCCGCAGTAATTGGATCTATGTCAACCATGTATGAAATATCTGCACCGGCGCAAAATGATTTTTCACCAGCTCCTGTAATTATTAAAACCTTGATACTTTCGTCGGCACCTACTTTGTCCACTGTTTGAGAAAGCTCTGATACAACATCAATATTCATAGCGTTCAAAGCTTCCGGCCTATTGATTCGAAGTATAGCAACTCCTCCTTGAGATTCAAGTTGAATATATTTCATATTAGACATTGAGAAAAGTTGAAACAGCATTCAATTAAATCTTGTTCTAAAAAAGCCTAAAATTCAAAAGTCACAAGATTTCAAAATTACAATGGACCTAAAAACAAAGATAAATGGATTGAAAGATGAAATTAGGCGCCGGCCATTCCGTTTCTTAATTCAACGGCCTTGTGATCGTCATTGGCCATTGATTCTGCAGCTGCCTTGTGCATCTCTGACATGGCGCATCCCATCTGTGCTTCAGGTTTACCTCTTCTCATGATTCCACGGTAAAGTCCAGCTTCAAGGGTTTGTCCATGAGCCTTTTCCCATTCTTCAACAGGAATGCTGTATTTCTTTTGGATTCTGTCTCTATACCATTCTGGAATTACATTAAACGCACAGAATGGAACAATTCTCAAGTCAGGAGTCAAATAGTGAATGTCGCATCTCTGAAGTCTCTCTAGATCTTCATTATATTTGTCTTGGAAGTGCATCATTCCCAAGAACAAGGAACGAACATGCCATGAACCAACCGAGTCAAAATTCCGTTTCAACAAGATGCTGGAAAACATCTTTGCAAGGTTCAATCCATGAGGCTGTTTTTCTCTATCAACGAATTGATTTAGTTTTCTAATAACCTGTAGCATGGCATAATACCTGTTTGCGCCGGATCTTATTTCTTCAGCTTTTTCTTCGAAATATTCCAAAACACCCTTAAGGTCAACGAATGATGTTAATGGAATTAGTTTCTTAGTTTGAGTATCTTCAAATACATAGGTTCCAGCACCACAAGCAAAGTGAATTGACAGCTCATACTTTGGTTTTTTGCTAAATGCTTCGATTACATTTGTTAGTGGCATACATGACGGAACTGGGAACCAATCGTCCATTGAGATTTCGCCATTAGTTTGCTCTTCTATTCTTTCTATACAGTCTGGAATGGTAATTCTATATTTTTCTCGCTCTTTTTTGCCCATTCTACCAGTTAACGAAACGGGTTGGAAGTTGACCGCATGAACAACATCAAGATGTTTTTGAGCATATCTGATGATTGGACCTAACTCATGATCATTAATCGACTTTATTACTGTAGGAACGAACACTACAGTTGTTCCACATTTTCTAGCAGATTCCAGAGCATATGGAACTTCCCAATGATTCTTTGGATTAGTTCTGGGAGTTACACCGTCAAATGACAAGTACAAATTACTTACACCAGCGTTTCTAACCTGACGCATTGTCTCTGGAGAAAGGGCCAGTTTAATACCGTTCGTATTCATTTGCACATGATCAACTCCCTCTTCTTTCATTATTCTAATGATATCTGCAATATCATCTCTCAACATGGGTTCACCACCTGTAATTTGAATTGAATTTCCAGCAATTGGTTTTTCTGCCTTCAGAGTTTTCATCATCGCCCTGACTTGTTCATGGGTGGGTTCGTATAGATAAGCACCTTCCAATCCCTTTTTAACATAAAAGAAACAATACCAGCAGGTTAGATCACATCTATTGGTGACTATCATATTAGCCAGTCCAGAGTGTGAAAGATGATTGGTACATAAACCACAATTAGTCGGGCATGCACACTTGTCTACCATGACGTTTGGCGCATGCGCACCCTTCCCATCCATCCAATATGTGCTGAATTTATT
>DASQWJ010000163.1:0-3365 GCA_035640315.1 Nitrososphaeraceae archaeon | reverse complement strand
TTTAGCTGTTCCACCACAGGCCAATTTACTCTTTAGTTCTTTCACAATGTGTTGTATATCACTCAATTTTGGGTCAATGCCTTCTATCATGGTAGTAGTTTTTGAAAATCGTCTAGTTTCAAGTCTTATTACAATTCTAGTTTCTTCTTTATCCAGCTCGCCACATGCACAGAGATCGTTTGGTAGTCCACATTTTTTGCATATCACCGCCATATTATGATTAAATTTCATTGAAGTATTCTCATTATTAAGCCTTGCCCGATATAGTACAAGTATCAAAATTTGAAATTATTTTGAATAATTAGTTATAGATTCTGTCGCCAAGATAATAATCCAGTATTAATCATTGCAAATAGTTTAGAAGACTTTAATTTACATGACAGCAAAATTAGTTTCATACGATGTCAGTGTCAGATGATCAATATAGAAAAAAGCTGAAGAATGCTGCAGATTTCTTGCTTAGGGGTGGAACATTACTTTCTGAACCATGTAACAAATGCAGTGGAATACAAGTTAGAAAAGATAATGAAATCAAATGTATTATTTGTGGGAACACAACTTTACCTCAAAGTAATACAACAACTGAAGCAGAAAAAATTGTTGGCAACAATAACACGGATCAAATGAGAGAAAAAATAAGAAAAAGACTAAATGATTTGATAAATAGCACAGGATCAGATAAAAATTTGATTGAGGAAGAACAAAGGTTGAGAGTCATTGATAACTATATTAGAATTTTAGAAAAAATTAAATTATTAGATTGAATATTAAGAGTATCTAATTTTAGCTACGAATAAAACGGAATGTATTTAAGACATGAAACTTCAAAGGATATTCACATTGGGTGAAGGAAAGAAAAAGAATGCACCATTGCCTGCATCAAGCGCAGGGTTGTTAAGATTCTTTGAAGATGAAACTCGTGGTGTAAAAGTAAAACCAGAAGTAATTCTTGGTATTACTGGTGCTCTAATAGGAATTTCGATAATTATAAGAATTGTTTTCCCAGTATAGATTATAACCAGTAACATTAATTGATTAGTGAAGACAGCGTAACAGACATTCATAGAAGATGGTATTTTACATTAATAAATCCATCATCATACCGAACTTCTGCAATTATAGCATTAATTGCGGCACTAGGAATAGTTGCTATAAACCATTATTCATATACTAATGTAGAATTAATAATTCATTTCGTTCTGGCAATTGGGATAACTATTGCAGGATTTTTTTTAGATTGGTTCCTTCTTAGAGGAACACCAACTAATAAGATAAGCAAAGTCATACATGTTGCGGCTTTTTCAAGTTCACTGTGGTTAGTAACTATATTGTTGGGAATGTTGGCAAACAGCATATTTGCTAAAAATTCAGATATTATCACTTACAGTCTGGGCGGAATGTTCATTGCAAGCAGTCTTCGTTACGGTATCTTTATTTCAGTATTTGGATCAAGGATGATCCGATCCATATTCATTGCGTTTGTTCTACCCGTAATCTTTTTTGCCAATATCTTACCGTTCTCATTTTCGTTTAACTTAGAATACCATCAAAACGTACTCCTTGTTGGTTCATCGATATTTGCAATCGGGATTTTGTGGTCTGTATTGGCAGATCGAGCTGGTCATCCTTACTTGAAGAGTACCTTTAGTGTATTGCAAGCATTTCTGTCCGCATGGACCGAAAACAAACAAGAAAAGATGGAAGACATATTTGGCTCTAGGTCAAAAGAAGATAGTGTAAGAACTAGACTCTTGAAATTTGAAAGAGAGGGAGATAAACAAGTTTTTGTTGTATTGCCTGATATTCATCCAGGTCCTTTTAATCCGATTGGTGGGAGTAATCTTCCTCAAAAGTTATTTAATTTCTTTGAGGATAATGCGGTAGTACTACATAGCATCTCTGATCATTCAAAAAACTTGCCCACAACTATCGAAGTCAATAGATATCTTGATTCATTAAAAAAATCAGAAATCAAAAACAGCGGTACTGAGTGTACATTGCCAGTTCAGATGCAATCAAATGATTTCTCACTGACTTGTATCGACTTTAAATCAAGTGTTCTTATGATTATTTCAAAAGATAGTGGTATGGAGGATCTTCCATACACAATTTTAGAAAAAATTGAACAATTTGCCAAGGACCTTGGATATTCGGACATAATGGTAGCAGATGCTCACAATGCGTTAGGAAATAAGATATCCGCCAAAGAGGAAGCAGTTCTTACTGAACTTGCGCTAAAAGCATTAGAAAAATTGAAAGAACAAAAGTATTATCCATATAAAGTTGGATATTCAAACTCACTCAAATCTGAATTCAAATTTATTGAACTTGGTGGAGCAGGAATTGGTGTTTTGAATATTCATATCAACAATCAGGATTATCTGATTGGATGGTCCGACTCAAATAACCTGGTCTATGGATTAAGACTACAAATTCTTCGGGAGATGAAGGAAGCAGGGATTAACATGATAGACATCTGCTCATCAGATACTCACTCCAGTTCGGGAAAGCGAACTCGTCAGGGTTATTATGCTTTAGGTAATGTTACTAATACAAAAGATATAGTCAGAGCATTTATTGATATATCTCAGAATGCAATTTCAAAGGTATCTCCTTCAAGCTTTTCATATTTTGATACTTACTCCCAGGTTAAATTAATGGGACGAGATCAATTTGACTATTACGCGTCTGCCTTGAATAAGTCAATGAATATCACGAAGGTTTCACTTGCAATAACCGTGATATTTTATGTGACGATGTTAATTATTTCCTGAGATCCTGTTCCAAGCAATCATTTTTTTTTCAATCGTTCTCTTTTCTCTATCACACTGTTGTACAGATTTTTTCTAAGGCCTTCCACTTTATCGGATATACTTTTGTTGCTTATTGCCAGTATTTGGCATGCTAGGATTGCAGCATTTATTGCGCCGTTGATTGCTACACATGCAACTGGAATTCCACTGGGCATCTGAACAATTGAAAGTAACGAATCCATACCCTTTAGGTTATGACTTTCTATAGGGACACCAATTACGGGTAAAGTGGTCAAGGATGCAATCATACCAGGTAAATGTGCTGACCCCCCAGCACCCGCGATAATTACTTTAAGACCCCTTTTTTTTGCTGTTTTGGCATAATCAAACATTAGTTCTGGGGTCCGGTGGGCCGAAACAATTTCCATTTCATGAGGAACATGACTTTTATCCAGATATTCAGAGGCCTGATTCATTATCTTTAGATCAGAATCGCTTCCCATGATTATCCCGACAAGCGGACTATTCTTGTTCTTCTTAATCTTCTTCTTTCTTGTTTCCACGTAATTTTCCCACTCTTAACAATTTCCTTACTCTCCTAGCTCTAGATAA
>DASQWJ010000162.1:0-9408 GCA_035640315.1 Nitrososphaeraceae archaeon | reverse complement strand
AATCCATTGTCACTTTGAATTTGCGTTTCCTTATTTTGTCTGCATTTATTAGTGATAAGACTTCATCAATATATTTGTCAATTATCATTTCTTCCTTAAAATTTCGTCCCAGAGTTTCTGAACTAATGAATTTTTTATCTGTAAGAATTTGTTCTACAACTGACTCGTCCTGTCTTGGTAATTCTACTCCATCTCTTGCTATTGGTTTTACACCGTTGTATTCCGGAGGATTATGTGATGCGGTAATCATGATACCACCCTGATAATGATTCTTTTTTGTTGCATACTGAAGACATGGTGTGGGCAATATACCTGCATCTACTGTGTCCAGACCATCGGAATTAAGCGCAGCAGTAACAATGTTAAACAAAATATTATTTGAATTTCGTCCATCCCTTCCTATCAAAATCGGACCTTTCTTGTAGTATGCCGCAAGGGACCGACTAATATCGACTATGAAATCAAGAGAAAGATCTTTCCCAAAAACTCCTCTTATTCCGTTAGTACCAAAAAGTGGCATATTCTTGTTCATCATAACTAAACACCAATATATTCTAAATAATAGATCATTTTGGTCGGCCATCCATCAGTAGGCGGACAACTATATGCGGGGGTTGCCAAGCTAGGTCAACGGCGCAGGTCTCGTGATAAACGAGTGCGAAGCTTAGAATGGATAACATTCAATATTCCTAGATCCCTGTTCCTTAGGGATTCGTGGGTTCAAATCCCACCCCCCGCATCCATTTTAAAATTAGCATCTCAAGTGATTATGATTATTTATTCAATACTCAAATGAGAATTGTTTTATACATTTCTGCTTATCAAAGTGATTCCGTCAAAAACTGCACATTTTTTTGTGGTTTTCATCATGAAAGTGAATTTCGCAGAAATCTGCGTTGCATTTGTAACAATGCCAGCCTGACAAAGTATAGCAAACCGAGCATTTTCGTGTGGGATTATTATAATCAAAATCCCTTCTTGACTTTTTGAAAATCTTTTGCTTCTGCTCTGGACTCATATCTTGCAAACCAAATTGAAAAGACTAAACGTTGAGAACATATCCATGCTAGTTTAGACATAAATTCACTAAAAGTGTATTTATCATCGCTTTACAATTGGAATCAACTTATTTAAGCATTAGCGTTGCAGAATTTAGAATCCTTTAATTTTGAGATATTTTAATCCAATGTATTCATGACTAAAAGTGACAGGCTGATAATTGAGGTAACAGTTGTAGGAAAGGACAGAAAAGGAGTAGTTGCTGATGTAACTAATTTTATTTTCAAAAATGATGGAAATATTGAGCAAATAAATCAAGATGTTATCAATGGGCTTTTTGGGATGCAGCTGGAAGCATCATTCAAGCAGGATACTTTTAAAAAACAAAGATTTGACAATGAACTCAAAGTCCTAGCAAAAAAACTAAAGATGGAGATAAAAATCCACTATCAGGAATCTAAGAGATTAAAGAACATTGCAATCTTTGTTAGTAAAGAAACTCATTGTCTTCTTAAATTGCTGGATGCGAAAAGTTCTGGCGAAATCAAAGCCAACATTGTTGTAATAGTAGGAAGTGAGAATACAACAAAACCTATCGCAGAGAAATTTGATATTCCATTTTATCACATTGTACATACACAACAGATGGATGCTGAGAACGAAATACTGGATATATTGGAGCGATACAATGTGGATCTGATAGTATTAGGTAGGTACATGAGGATTCTGACTCCAAACTTTGTGTGGCGATATCCTGATAGAATAATTAATATTCATCCATCATTACTACCTGCATTTCCTGGTGCTTACGCATATGTTCAGGCATATGAAAGAGGTGCCAAGATAGTTGGATGTACTGCACATTTTGTAACAGAAGACCTTGACCAAGGACCAATAATTTGTCAAGAGTCATTTAGAGTCAGGCCCGAAGATAGTGTACAGTCCATAAGAAGTAGGGGGCAGAAACTTGAAGCAGTAACATTGCTTGAAGCAGTAACGCTATTTCTAGAAGACCGCATAGAAGTCAACTGGGGAAGAGTAGTAATAAAAGACAGGAAATAAGGTCACAGGTTGTGAATCAAGAAATCCAGGCTATAATAGTTTAAAGATTCATTTCATTTCCTTACATTTCATTAGTTTAATAACTCAGTACAATAACTGTTATACTAATGTCCTTGTATCATCTCAGTCATTATGACATAAAGAGGGGAAACAAAAAAGTAATAGTTCCAGTGGGCTCTATAGAACAACACGGTCCACATCTCCCCGTAAATACAGATACAATAATTGCAGAGTTCTTTGCAAATCAACTCACAAAAAAAATTCCATCTTATAGCCTTTCTGGTATTCCTTCTGGAGTATCATTTGAACATAGACCATTTTTCAATATTTCAATAAGCAATGATTTACTTTCCGAACTCCTAACCCAGATATGTGTTTCATTGGGTGAAAATGGTTTTAACCAAATAGTTATTTTGAATGGCCATCGCGGAAATATGGGAGTGGTGCAATATGTTCCTCAAAAAGTAGAAAAAATTAATCCAAAAGTAAAAGTATTTGGAATCAATTACTGGCAATTAATCGAAAGAGATTTCGATCATGGAGGTATTGTTGAAACCTCATTAATGTTAGCAATTTCGCCAAAACTGGTTCAGATGCACAAAGCCAAAAGCGGATATTTGAACAAAAAGATATTACATTCTACATTTTCTTCATTTCTCAGTAATTCATCATCGTTTAAGATTACAAAAAATGGTGTTTTGGGAGATCCCAGAAATGCGTCAAAGCAAGAAGGTAAGAAAATAATATCAACCACATTAAGGAACCTTGTAAGAACTATTAGAGAATTAGACAAACTTTCAATTTCAACATAGCTGTGGATTTAACTTTTCTTTCCCTAAAACTGTAAATATGCTAGTCTGATAATGCTGTTGATTTGTTTTTTTTTGGATTCATTATTAACTTTAATATAGACCTTCATTAAGGAATACCATTGGTAATGAAATAGATGTCCGTTGATATGGCTGTAAAGGTACTCGATGAAAGTTTGGGCAAAATTGTCCTTATAAAACTTAAAGGAAGTAAAGTAATCCGTGGAAATTTACATGGTTTTGATCAACATATGAATTTGTTACTAGACAACTCGGTAGAATTACTAGAAGAAGGAAAATCAAATGAAATTGGCACCATAGTAGTAAGGGGAGATAATGTTGTAATGATATCTCCGCCACCAGTCTAGTAATGTAATTTGAATTTGGAGGGAGATTGAAATGACAAAAGGAACTACATCAATGGGCAAGTTTACGCGGAAGCGTACTCACATAAGATGCAGGAGATGTGGTCATAATGCTTTTCACAAGAGAGACAAAAGGTGTGGTAAGTGTGGCTATCCAGATCCAAAAACACGAAAATACGATTGGATAAAGCGCAGAGTAACCTAGATATTCTTAGGACAAAACTTAACAGTATGTTTTAATTTATTACCTTAAATTGGACTTGCTGATTGCGTCCTTCTCAATTGGTTTAGGTGCAATATCCTCTATAGTTTTCCGTCAAATCAAAAAACATAGGATTCTAAAAGCTCAACCAAAGAAAAAAAATGGCAATAAGGATGATTACTTTGACACCAATAAGACTAGTTCAGACGTTGAAGTGATGAAAAACGAATTAGATTCTCTTGAGGTCGAGAGATCTATTATTACTAGTTCTGTGAGAAAAACACATGAATTCTTCAGAGAAGGAAAGCTGAGTCAATTGGAGTTTGATAGATTAGTGATAAAGTATGGTGAGGATTTGAGAAAATGTGAAGACGAAATAAATAAAACTCGATCTATTGTAGACCTTTACGAATTAAGTTCAATCAAGAGTAATCTTGTTTCTATAATTGAGGACAAAATCAAAGTAATAGACACCAGGTTAAAAGAGCTTTCAAATAACAATATCAAGATGCCCAGTCGACCACCAAAGCAATTTCATCATGATACCACAATTCAAGACTTGAGTAATTCGTTTAGTGGCGCCCATTTAGACAAATCATTACGAGTAGAAGCTGAGAAAATACAGAATTTAGAATCTGAAATTAACCAGGCTCTTGAAAAACTTGATGGTTTTGAATCCAGAGAACCCAAGAAAACTGAATCAATAACGAAAAAATCAGATTCAAATTCAAATCAAACAGAAGAAGATAATGAAAAATTTTTGGAAAATGATTCAACACAACCAAATACCTCTACTGTTACTATCAAAAAGGATTCGCTTAGAAATTTCACATCATAAGAGTAGATTAAAAAATTAGATGGAAAACACTATTACTATGGATTGATATTTTTTCTGATCTGTTTACTTTCCTATCCTAAACATCTTTGTACCGCAGGTTGAACATATTCCTTGGGTTGCCGGTTTTCCATTTTTCATTGTTATCTTCTTTTCGTCATTCATCGTTCTTTTTTGTTTACACTTTACACAGTATCCTTCCATAAAAAATAGATTTCACGTGTGCATAAAAACATTATGCATTATAGCGAGATTTTGGCCACCGCGGTCATAATTATTGTTCCAAATAGGAAAACTATATAAAATTTAAGATCCTATTGTACTTTTTACCGAGTTTTAAGGGAAAAACGGATTTTTGACTTTTTAAAATAATATGCCTAGGTTATGTTACCAGACTGGACCTCATATGATTTTCAGTATTTTTGACAATTTATAAATAATCTCAAGATTCGTTGAATGTTAAATGAAAATCACGGTTATTGGCGCTGGGAGGGTAGGATCATCGGTGGCATTGAATTGCTCATTGCGAGAATTAGGAGACATTTTGCTTTTGGATATTATAGAAGGTTTACCTCAAGGTGAGGCAATGGATATTAACCATCAATTAGCAGAGCGAGGGATAGATTGCATTGCACGCGGGTCTAACAACTATGAAGATATGAGAGGATCGGACTTTGTGGTAGTTGTTGCTGGGGTTGGTAGAAAGCCGGGAATGACACGTATGGATTTGCTCAAAACTAATGCAGATATAGTAAGGGGAGTATGTGACAAGATTAAGAATTATGCTCCTGACTCGAAGGTAATTGTAGTGACAAATCCACTTGATCCTCTAACATATTTCGTACTAAAGTCATTAGGCGGAAACAGAAAGCAGATTATAGGAATGGGTGGAATGCTGGACCTTTCTAGATTCAAAGAACATATTAGCACTGTAACTGGGATATCCAGAGATTCTGTGCAGGCCATGGTGATAAGTGAACATGGTGAAAATATGCTTCCACTTGTTAGATTTTCAAGCTTGAGTGGAATCCCATTAACAGAATTTATCTCTGCAGATCAATCCAATGAACTTGCAACAAAGACAAAAAGCATAGCAGCTGAAGTGATATCATTGAAAGGTGCGACTGTTTATGCTCCTGGAAATGCTGTATCCACCATGGTGGAAAGTATTGTAAAAAATAAGAAAGCAATATTACCTGTTTCTGCATTGCTTGAGGGAGAATATGGATATAATGACGTATGTATAGGAGTACCATGTGTCCTGGGCCATGAAGGTATGGAGAAAATAATTGAACTAAAATTAGACGATACTGAAAAACAAATCTTTAATCTGGGAGTCCAAAGTGTGAAAAATGCAATAAAGAGTTTTTCTCTTTGAAATTGGAATCGCAATTATTTATCAGACAGCTGAGAAATGGAACTTAGAGAAATATTAGAAAAATTAGCAAAGGGTGACATTTCTGTCCCAATGGCAGAAAAAGAGCTGAGACTATTTTCAATTGAATATGTGGAAAAAAATTTAGCAAAAATAGATCCCCTTAGGGAATTAAGGAGCGGTATTCCTGAAGTTATCCTTGCTCAAGGAAAAGAACTCAAAGACCTCTACAAAATTATTCTTGCTACAGTATCAAAGAAAGGATATGCAGTAATTAGTAAAGTTAGTCCGGATCACATGAAAGTGGTATGTAAGAAACTTGAAAAAGACAAACTGGTGCTAGAAAAGGGGATAAGCACACTTTTGGTTACATCAAAGTCTCACAGATTTCCTAAAAAGAATGGAAAAGTGGGGATACTTTGTGCTGGAACTTCTGACATTAAGATTGCTCAGGAAGCAAAAATCATGGCGCAAGTAATGGGTTGTGAGACTTTGCTTGAATATGATGTAGGTATCGCGGGAATTCACCGGACACTGAAGGCCGTAAGTAACATGATACATTCCAAGGTGCATATACTAATTGTTGTAGCAGGCATGGAAGGCGCACTGGGTTCTGTAGTTTCCTCAATAACCGACATACCAGTAATTGGCGTTCCGACCTCAATAGGATATGGGTTTGGTTCGGATGGAATTGCAGCTTTATCTTCTATGCTTCAAACATGCTCTATGGGGATGACGGTTGTAAATATCGATAACGGGATAGGTGCTGGTGCATTTGCCGCTTTGGTTGCAAACAAAATGTCAACCAAATCCAAATCAGAAAAGCGGGCATGATGAAGATTTATAAGTAATTCATAATCTTGTCAATTTTATAAATAGGATAGACAGGTGGATTTTCGGTTTATGGTTTATACTTCAACATTCAGAAGAATAAGACAAAGAAAAACTAATTACAGAAAGAGAGAAAAATTGCTTATAGGAAAGAAGGATTTTGTGACTGTTAACGTTAGCGATCAAAACGTTTCAGCTCAATTAATAAGACCGGATCTTCTTGGCGATAAAGTGATGGCCTCTGTACATAGTAACGAATTATTATCATATGGCTGGAAGGGCTCCCGCAAGAATATTCCTTCATGCTATCTGGTTGGCCTTTTACTGGGTAAGAAATGTATTCAAAAAAAGATTACTAGTGCAATATTATACATTGCTAAAAGGCACTTTACTACAAAGATAGCAGCATGTCTGAAGGGATTGTCCGAAGCAGGATTGCAAATGCCTATTTCAGAGGAAGTTCTGCCTTCTGATGAGAGAATACAAGGAAATCATATTGCAGAATATGCAAAGAAAATAAGGTCTAATGATGATTTATATAAATCGAGATTTTCGTCAAATTTGGGATCAGGGTTGGAACCAGAAAAGTATCCGAATCATTTTTCAGAAGTAAAGGACAGAATCGTAAATGATAAGAGTGAAAAAAAATCAGGCAAGTCTGATAAATCAGACAAGTCAGTCAAGGCACCTAAAACTACCAAAGCAAAGGCTTCCAAGAAGAAAGGAGAGTCAAAATGAGCAATCCTAGGAATAATGATCAGGCAGCAGTATGGAAACCACGCACTGCCCTAGGACAGATGGTCATTGAAAATAAGATTAGTTCAATGGAACAGATTTATGAAAACGGAATGCGTATTCAGGAATCAGAAATAGTAAAACATTTGCTTCCTGACATTAAGAGTCAAGTAGTACATGTTGGAATAGTGCAAAAACAAACTGACGCTGGGGAAATGACACGATTCAGTGCACTAGTAGCTGTCGGTAATGAAGCAGGATGGTTTGGAATAGGTATGGGCAAAGCATCACAAATGAGAATTGCAATTGATAAGGCAACGATAAATTCGTATCTTCACATTATTCCTGTTAAATTGGGTTGTGGGAGCTGGGAATGTCGATGTACTCAACCACATTCTATTCCTTTCAACGTTCGAGGAAGAGGTGGAAGCGTGAAAGTAGAGATTCTACCAGGTCCTAGGGGATTAGGCGTAGTCGCAGGTGAAAATATTAAGAATCTATTGAAGCTGGCAGGGATAAAGGACGCATGGACAAAATCATTCGGGTCTACCAATACAATGACTTCTACTGCGATGGCAATATTCAATGCACTCAACTCTACTTACATTACAGGTTGAAATAAAATGGCATTATTAGTAGTTAGAATGAGAGGAACAGTAAATGTCCCCCACTGGGCATTGACTACCCTAAAGAATCTTTATTTGAACAAGAGATTTTCAGCTACCCTTGTCCCAGAAACATCAAACTACTTGGGCATGTTGAGAAAAATAAATCAATGGGTGGCGTGGTCAAAAGCCGATTCTGACATTATAAAAACACTGATTGAAAAAAGGGGTAAAAAGAAAGAGTCTATGTCGGAATCAGAGCAAGAACAAAAGAGAAACCCTGAATACAAGGGTATAGATGAATTAGTAAACGTCATCGCAAACGATAAGATAAAGTTTTCAGAACAGAATAGTGTCAAACCGTGGTTTACACTAAATCCACCAAAGGGCGGTTTCAAAAAGAGTACTAAAAAACAGTTTTCAGATGGCGGTATCCTTGGAAATAACAAAGAATTGCTTGAAATTGTAAAAAGAATGGTTTGACATTGCTGAAGATGACATGAGTTTTACATTTATATTTACACACTTATTTTGATTGTATAAGGTATATCGTACATGGCAACTAGATTGAGAAAAAGCCGCAGACATCGAGGTTCAAGATATTGCGGATGGGGTCAAATAGGTCAACACAGGCAATCTGGAAGCCGGGGTGGAATAGGTGGAGGCGGAAAACATAAGCATTTTTGGATTCGAACTGTCATTGAAGAGCCCGACCATTTCGGACACGACACTCTTAATTCATATAGCAATTTTCTAGTCAAAAAATGGATAAACTTGAGAGATTTAAAAACACTCTCAACAAAGTTCAGTGATAAAAAAGATCAAAAAACAATTCTAGATCTTGGATCATTAGGAATTCAAAAACTCTTGGGCGGCGGAAACATTGGCGAAAGTTATGTCATAAAAGTAGCACAGGCATCTGCAAGTGCTAAAAGGAAAATAGAGTCGGCAGGAGGTAGTATAATTTCAAATGACCACAGTGCACAATGAAAGTATTATAAGAACGGTAATAAAAAAAGTCTCAGCTTACATTCCTCAAGTTGAGAAACCTAAAAAGAAAATTGGGTTAAGCGAGAAATTTATCTGGTGCGGAATTGCATTATTTGCCTATCTTGTCATGGGTCAAATTCCGCTTTATGGAGTAACAGATTCACCACAATTTGATTTCTTGGCTTTTGCCAGAGTTATTTTTGCTGCACAACAAGGAACGTTACTTGAATTAGGTATAGGACCAATCGTTACTGCCGGTCTGTTGATGCAGTTATTGAAGGGTTCGGAATTGATAAAGCTAAATTTCAAGGATCCCGATGACAGATCGCTTTTTACTTCTGCAACAAAAATAGTTACTATTATTGTTATTATTGCAGAGGGCGCTCTTTATGGTATTAGTGTTTATGGTGGTTTACTAGCGCATCCCAGTCTTATCCCTGTTTTGATAGGACAGTTAGTTGGCGCCAGTATTGTTGTAATGTACCTTGATGAATTAATTCAAAAAGGATGGGGACTGGGTTCAGGTATCAGTCTTTTCATTATGGCAGGAGTTGCGCAGGGAATACTATGGAGTATTTTTAGTCCGTTACCTGCCCAGGA
>DASQWJ010000161.1:0-10277 GCA_035640315.1 Nitrososphaeraceae archaeon | reverse complement strand
ATAAATGAATTCTAAAATGATGCAACACAATTATGTAAGAATATCTAAAAAGATATATTATTATTTATTTGACAATAATAGATTAACCTAAAGACCAACTGGGATTTGGCGCTGTATTTGTTCATCACAAAAAAGCTAGGTCCCAGTTGTTTATTGTTTTCACCTTACGGCTTATACTTTAAATACATTTTGCATGCACAAAAATCAAAATAGAATATCGTAGCAAAAAAGTTGAAAAGTAAATAGCATTTGAGGCTATTGAAAGACTTGAAATTATTATTTTGAATTATTTTTCACCATGTGTTGTTGAGATGCCAAGTACTTGGTAGGAATTACTTTCATCATTATACTAGTTGTATTTATATGATTAAGCACACAAGTACGTATGTTAGTGAATAATGTTGTAACAGATGACCTTAATTCATTGGACATGCCACAGGGCTTGATAGATTTGTTGGTAGAAAATTCCTTAGATAGGGAACGATTGTTAAGAATGAGCATTGATGATTTGGCTTTTGTACTAAATATTGATATTGAAGCTGCAAAAATAATTATAAGATCAGTAACAAATTATTCAAATTTTATGTTACACGATATGCGAGAACTCAGATAGTGGATCTAAAAATTGAAAACGGATCCAAATGATGACTTGGCTGCTGAGAGAATTATGAAACTGTTAAAGGCAAATGGATATCTTGTCAGCAAAAATGACGTCCTTTGGATCCTGGATCGCATGACAGAGGAGTTAGACAGGCAAGTGACAGAAGCAAGGAGTATATTAGAAAAAAAAGTCTTTTGCGAAGTTATAACCACTAATAAAGAAGTAAGAGTAATAACGGAACTCCCAGACGTTATTGAAGCAGATATCAACATCGGTATTTCTGGCAATGATTTATTTATCAATGCTCAGGGACAAAAACGAAGTTATTATGAAGTAATACATTTACCAATTGGAGTATCTGGCAAGGGAGTAAAATCAACCTTTCTCAATGGTGTTCTAGAAATAACCCTACAGAAAAGGAATAAGATACGACTAATCTAAATGTAAAATTAATTCAAATCCTATTTTAATCACAAATAATCAGTGATCTTATTGTCCTTGTATTCTGTGATACATGCTTGAATTTGTTTTCTATATGTCATGGCGGCCTTTATAGTGGTCAACTGACGTAGAAATTCAATTTCCTCATTTAGAAATCCCGGATTTGAATTATAAAGTTCGTTAAATACTAGTTTCTGATTTATTCTCTCTAATGTCTCAAGTCTCCTGTAAATCCTGTCAATACCTTCTGTAATTCCATTTTCTATTATTGCTTTGGCAAACCTTCTTTTAGATAAATTAAACATTCCAGTATTTACGTCTCTGTCAAAGACCGACAAAACTCTGAAATGATCCTCTAAACCTATGTAACCTATTATAGTAGCAGGGAGTAAGCGCAGGAATTTCAATGCAGCTCTATTAACATGTTTTTTATCTAACACTACTATAGATCTTCCAAAAGTAAGTATCCCGTTCATAATTTGATTGGGTAAGCGACCATCTAAAACATCACAATTGGATTTAAGCTCAACAGGATATAGAGAAATACAGTCTATTGCGCATTTTTCAGTTCTGGCAACTTCTGTAAGTTGACCTGTCCTCATCAGAATATCATTATAGGTTTTCGTCAGTTCTGAATCGCAATATTTTGAATTATTGTTTTTATGAATAACCGCAATTACCAAGTCAAATTGACCAAAGTATCCTTCATTCCTAACTCTGTATTCGCTGTCTGATTTTAGGAGGGAAAATTCTCTATTTTTGTTATCAAAAATATGTCTTGATTCTAACGAGCTAACAAATAGATCCTTTAGCTGCTCCTCATTCATAATTCAATATTATATCTTGAGGCTCTATAAATACAGGTTTAGAGAACAATATTTGTCAAGTCAACTACCGGTTGTTGAGTCAGTCATCATTTATCTATTTTTTGGGTCTCGGGGATTTGGTCTTTCAGGCCACAAGGTAAGGAGCATGTAAATCAATTCACTTCTCAACACATAGGAATTTTTAATAACTCCTAAATCTAACCAAAATGCCCCTTGAGTCAAAACGATAGGTGCCAATGTGGACATATTAGGTCACATCACGCTCGAAAAATGCCCAAGAATAACCCTACTAAATGTAACAAGTGTGAGTGTCCAAAATTTAGAATTCCTAAAAGTCGATAGGATAAAAGTTTAAATGCTCTCTCAGCATACGGAATTAAGATTTAAAGTCATTTTATAATCAAACCGGTGGAGCCATTTATCGGGTGAGATGGACGGCTCCACCTAGCCTCTACATAATAAACGTAGAGGTTTACCAATACGAATAAACGATATAAAAATCAAACTGATCAATGATACAAGTTTTAGAAAAATGTTACTAAACTTTGCTAACTACAATTGACAGTTGTCCATCAATTACTTTCCACTCCCAATCTAATTTATCTCCGTCCTCTAATTTCCACTGCCTGACGATACTCATAGGGATAGTGGTACGTAGAGATGCAAATTTAGATGAGGCCTTCTTTGACACAGTAATTTCTCCCATTTTTTGAAAATTACCGGGACTTTCTTATAAACTCTACCTAGAATCAGGTATGTATCTATACCTAGAATTTTCTGTTCCTCGTTCCATTTCCCTTTCAATAATGAGGGTCGGATTTGATTTAACCTATAGATTGGTTTTTAATGCCAAAATGAATCACAAAAAAAGGTATTCACGACGCATGTTTTCTAAATGTAAAGTATTTGATAGAAGGATATTTCTGACACAATACAGTCATCAGGGTCGAGTAAAAATCATTAGGCATGGAATATTGGCTTTCTAAGTTTTTTTGCCTTTGTCGTAGATTAAGAGAATTTATGAAAAGGGCAAAATTGTTCAATTGTTCAAATAGTGATAAATTAGATAGCGAGAATAAAATTTTCATTTTGTTTAATGAGAAAGGAGTCAGATGTAAGACTTTGTTTTTGACTTAGAACATCAATGCATAAGACTTGATAATTAAGAGTCTCTAATGATATCAAAAATTTATAAAAAATATCAAACAACATGATTTAAATTAGAATAAAATTAACAAAAATTATGTATAATTATCATATGTTCCTTTTATTAGGAATGATACTAATAACAGTAGCATTTACTGATACTCCAATTTCATATGCAGAAAAAAGAGAATGTAAAGACTTGACAAGAGAGGTCAAATACAATTCTGAAGATCACGATGATAATAAAGAATCAGAAAAAGCTTTCAAGAAATCTCTAAAGCAAGATTCACTTTGTGAATTCACAGAAAAACATGATAAAGAGGAATTGAAGGGGGAAGTTAAAGATTGGGACGATTACCAAAAGACGGAAGTATATCAAACCTCTAATAAGGAACAAAAAGAATGTCAAGAAGAAGGCTTCAAATCTCCTGATGACGGTGAAAGGGCCTTACAGGGATATGAAATAGAATATTGTGGATGGGATGAGGACTAGATTTACAACCGGCTTATGATTTCTCACTCTTTTATTGATTCATGAAACTATGCAATCTAAGACTATCACGACTTATCGTGTCTCGAGATCTAGAGCTTTTTTGCCAATTCGTTCAAATTCCTTCAAATACGATTGGTTTTTTGACCTCCACTTTTTGATTACGAGTTCTCTTGTTAGTAGCCACATATCTGCAATAACATAACTCTGCCACTGGACAAATTCATCTTCCAACTCTTTGTCGTGTTTTAGTATAAAGCCCAATCTATCGTAGTTAGACGCCACATTTCTAGCAGCATCTTCTGTCGCCACATCAACTTCAAAAATTAATTGTTCATTTCCATTTCCTTCTCTTATCTGATTTAGCAACTTATTTTTTCTAAGCGCCCTTCTGGATTGAACAAATTTTTCATCTTCTATTATTCTGGTGATAGCCGTAATGTTCGAAAAGAGATCAGATTGTCTCTTGCGTTTACCTTCTCTGTAGGACCTTAATATTCTGGCCAATGACAGTGCCATTGCAACTACCGAAAAAATTAATGATGATATTACTAGAGGTTCCAATTGATTGTGATAATAGACGTTATATCATAATTAAACTTAATTTATTCTTATGTAAGTCGATCATAACTAATATCGCATAGATTTGCCATGTTCCTCTTTTCAGGATATCAATAACGTAAAATCAATAAAATAAAAGCTTACAAAATGATAAATTATCAGATACTTATCATGCAATTGATGTCATTCTATGGTTCTAGAAGATAGGAGCATTAGCTTGGTACAATCTGTCAGCCTTAAATAAGCGCTAGTTCATTGAACTAGTATTTATCTGCCTTTCGTGATATCCCAAAATTAAATAATTTAGGATTGTGATGTCAACTGTTCTTTCAATGAAACCATATCCACCAGGTTCCAACGCTCTATGATTTTTCCATTGCGAAAGGAAAATTCTGTCATGCCATTGACCTTGAATTGTCTACCTGTTGGTTGCAAATCACCAAAATCGCCTTTGTGCGTGCCGGTTAGGTAGTATCTGCATACAACCTTGTTACCTTCAATAATGATATCTTCAAATATAATTCTTATATCCGGAAAAGCTTTCCACAGGTGATAAATAAATTGCATCAATCCATCTTTATTTGTAGGAAGATTTGGAGGGAAACCATGAATATTGAGTGAATCATCATAAAAATCAAAGTATGATGATTCTCTAACCTTGGGATCGTTGAATGTTTCTGCAAGATTTTTCACAATTTGTCGTAATTGTTCTAATGATGACATTATTGACAAATATAGCGAGTTTTTTAATAACTTTTCTCACAGGTTTAGTCAGGGTTTGAGCAGACTATGTATTAGGCATTTGCTTGACAAGTGGATTTTTGCTTTAACAATTTTCAATGTGGAGATGAATAAAAAATCAAAAAATAGATAATTTAATTATAAAGGTCAGCAGTATAACATAACACATGATATCTGAGGATGAACACGTAATCCGGTGTAGCGAATGTGGAAGGAATTTGATAGTTAAAGATAATGTAAATAACGGCGTGGCATTCTTGAGTCACCTAAAGTTGGATCATGGTATTAGCTACATTCCGCAACGTATGACTAAGGTCAAGACCAAAGTTGCAGGACGACAGTTACAAAAAATGGATATCTAATTCTCTTAAAGTCGTTACTTGTCAATAGTTACAATTTTGCTTGGATATAAATTTAAAATATTTCTTAAAGTTTCGAAGATTTAGAATTTGACTACGTTTTAATAAATCTCAGGGGTAGTTTTGTTCATCCAGCAGTCAAAGCACACTTCAATATCTGACTGATAAACCTCAACTTCATTTTTCTTACATATTTGACATAATTTTTCCATATGAGTAATTTTCACTATTTGGATATGATGATGTATTATATTATTATATCTAACTAAAAAGATGAAATTTCATTTAATACGTGAAACATTGAAATAAATATAGAAAATAATACATTTGATACTTTAATTAATACTATTTCACTACCTAATATCAATTTGTATAGGTTCTTTGATTCTTCATAATTATTGGCCAGAACCGATAACAAGTATTGTTAGGAAGAAGTGTACGGCCAACGTTTTTATGGAATGCTAACCCACTAACAATTGAATAAAATGAGAAGAGGAGTTGAAATGATGCCAAAGTCAAAGGCTACAAAGAACGGGGATCAAAGAATAACCACAAACAGAGATAATGCTAGACATCTTGAATATTTCAATAACGGCCAATGGCGACATAGTGACAAATGTAGCGAGTTTACCAATAAAGAGTGCACACTTAAATCTAATAGTTCTTAGCAAGCGTTATCTCGAGATTTTTTGCGTGTGGATTGGGATACACAATCAAGATATTCTAGTTATGAATCATACTTGTACCAAGTTACTGTCTTTTAGTTATAGTCAAATCAGAAACTATGCATTCTTATAGGTGGGATGGCTTACACTATGATGTGGATAGATTCGGACTTGAGTGCTAATATTTATTCGGAAGTTGAAGCTGACTTTAGAGAAAGATATAGCATTTACTTGAGGACAATGAAACAACGAATCTATGACACGTATATAGGTTTTAATGAATTGGAGGACGAAAGAAGATTCGTAAACCAGCAAGTCATAAAGACTCCTGGGCGTAGAGGGGAGATTATCAAGAATGAAGAATTAGACAAAGAATTTTCTAGACGGTTTAATGCGTACAAGAAAATAATGAACGATATTGCTTAATCGTGTTATTTGGCTGTTAATGCGCTTATCTGTAATTTGAGATCAAATATGCTTCTTGATTAGAGATCTTATAGCCGCGAAATAAAGAAACAAAGATAGTTTATTCAAAAATAAATAGAAAAATAAGCAGCTTCTGATGAAGCCTTCTTCTCGAGTTAATACGGTGATATTTCTAAATCACACAACTTGTGCTTTTGCGAAGCGATCTCCGACACTTGTAATTTTTATATTCGTTTTCTGGCCAGTTTTTCCGCCTTCCACGAATATAACAAACCCTTGAATTCTTGCAATTCCATCTCCTCTCCTACTTACTTCCGTTATTTCAACTTCGTATTCCTTTCCCATTTCAACCGGCTTTGGACCCCCAAAACCACTTCTGTAACTCATTTAGCTACATAACTGTTCATTCCGTAATATGAATTAACCCAATTGGCTCGTTCGTGATTCTATGTTCAATCAACTATCTCATAAAATACCATTGAATAGTATCAGAATGAATCATTCTTGATTATAGTAATTTGCTCTGGCAAGACAAATTTGGCAAGCTCTCCCTCACTTCTCTATCAATTCATACCAACAGATTTTAACCAAATTTTTGACTTAAGAATTCATGTCAAATTCACAGTAATCAAAAATAAGATAATACTATATTTGAAAAAGCTGCACATTCCTAAATTACGTGTAGTAAATCTGCTGCTGCAAATAGCTGCACCAAACTGCATCTTCAAAATAAGATATTACTAAAAATTAGACTTTTCAAAGCATTTATCGCAATATTTTTCGATTAATGTTATCCCATCCATGTCGTATCTTGCAATCTTCGTGGGCATTCCCTGACACATTGCGCATTCTCCACCCATTATTTCCTTTACAAAGTCTCTTTTGACAGACTGTGATAAATCTGGATCATCTAGTTTTCTCTTTAGAAATTGTAATCTATCATCTGGAATAACAATTGGCGTCACTTTTGGTTTTGGTTTTTGCATTCACCTAAACTCCAATCCGATAAAATTACTGATTTTTGTAACTTGTGAGTTTTGAGGCATAATCATGACAGCCGCGTGTAAAATAACAGCTTCTATTTTGCTCATAGTTATACATCTCACGCGCAACGTTCATTTCGTTCATAATTTGCAAATAGTTGTTAAAGTAGACTTGTTTGTGGTTTTTCGATGGCAATGGGTTTCCCAAAATCAAAGTTGTGCAATCCAGATCTAGTTGTTTTATCTATACATGGAACATTGCTTTCCATAAAACTTGACCATAAAACATCGCATGTTCGACATCTAAATTCACCTGGGGTGCCCCCTGCTTGTATTATTCTTCGCACATTGGAATTATACTATGTTTAGGTATAATTACCCTTGCTTTTCTTGAGGTTAAATTGATTCGTAAGCTGCTTTTTCTCGGGATATCTGTGGCGATTTGGATCCGAATGTATTTTTACTTACAAGATCTTTTGTCACGCCAAATACCTACTTTAACCTCACCAGTGTTCTTGCAGTGGTATTAAGAACAAACTGCTGATGACTAGAATCCCTACAACCATTCCTATTATACAAATATTTGATTTTAGATATTTCAGTGGTTTCATATGATTATTTCGCACAAGTACTATTACTATCATCATGATCATTCAAGCTGAATCCTCACATTCTATGTTGATTTCTCAACATCACCATAATACATGATGAAAATTTCAATTCGGAATTATTAACAAATTTACAATTTGATTTTCTAATTTTTATCGATTGTAGCCGACTACTTCTCGAAAGCTCGAAGATTCTTCAAAACTGAATGTCTAGAAGATTACTATCTAATGGTTATATCCTGAGTAGAAACTTAGAATTCAGTGGCTAGAAAAGCGGAGAAATTCAGTCAGTGTAAACATAGAAAAGAACTTCATCTTTTTGACGAGGATGGTAGTTGTTGTCTAATATGTATGAGATATGAAGGGTTGGTCTAAAAATGGTAGAGATTGGTTTAGAGCAGTATTTCGGGATGGGTGAAGCAATAGGAATAATTGCCACAATGTTTGTCGTTCTTTATTTTTCGAGGAAACAAATGGAGGCCCTATCTGTTGATATAGAAACAAAAGTACTTAGTGATTTAGATTTAAGGCTACGTGAAATTACCCATCTGATGATTGACAGGCCAGAACTGATAAAGGTAGTAAGCAAAGTTGAATCTGATTGGTCATCTGATGTTGCATATTCTTATCATATATTATTTACCTTCGCACATGTACTTCACATGCGAGAAAGAAATGTCTTAAGCGACAATGAATGGACTGGATGGTTGAGGTGGATGAAAAGCGCATTTGAGCAAGGTACGATAAAGGACATTTGGAAAAATAAGATAGAAATGGAAAAATGGTTTGATCCTGCTTTTCAAGAATTCGTTGACAAAGAATTAATTCCTCTTAGTAACAAGTAATTCTAATGTTGATACATGTTATCAAAGCGCGCAGTAGAATAAATGTAAATTAAACTTCAATTTTAAAGCAGATTTGAGATTACTTGGCATTAGTAACAGGATAGACAATTTCTTAAATGCCTATCAAAGTAAGGTTTCTTGTATTTCCTTTTTTGCTTTATTAGTTGGTCTATTTGTAAAATTAAAGCGTTCCTTTGGTATAGTAAAATGCCGTACAAAATCCAATCATCTTCAACCCCCTCCATTATCGAAGCCATTTTCTTGGCTGCAATCCTAAGTGTGATTATTGATTTGTCAATGGATTTGAGAATTCTATCTTTGGAATATGACGTATTATCATAGCGGCTAAATGACAAAGAATCAGAGTCAGCTACAATACTATTATTGTTTTTAATAAGCTGGCGTACTTTTCTTAACGGTAGTTTTTTATTTCTTATTACAATTGCTATTTTAGTTTGTTCATCTCTATTAGAAACTGGAAGTAACTCTTCTGCAGCTGAAATACTAATTTCACATTTGGATAATAGATCTATTACACTTTCTGGCAGTTCTACTAGTCTTATTCGTTTGCTGATATAACCCGGACTTTTTGATATTTTTTCTGCAAGGTCAGAAACTCCTCCCCACCCGAATTTATTCACATAATTTCTAAAAGCAAGACCTTCCTCTATTGGATTTAGAGTCTGCCTCTGCACATTTTCTATTAAAGAGACTTCAAAAGCTGTTTTATCATCTAACTCTACAACATGACAGGTAATTTTTCTCCAGCCTATCTTCTTGCATGCATTAAATCTTCTATATCCAGCTACCAGCTCAATTATATGTGAGTCATTTAATCTAACAATTATTGGTTGCAGAAGTCCAACATGCCTGATGGATTCGGCTAGTTCCTCAACGCCATTCAAATTACATCGTAAAAGATTGGATGGGAGAACAATTTCTGATAAATTGATATCTTCAACCGAGCCAGCTAACTCATTTGAATAATAAGAATTCATAATCCATTTATCCCAGAATTTAGTTTGCATTAAAGAAAATAACTGTAGCTAACAATTTCTGTGTAGTTCTAGCGATACGTTATGATTTATAATAACAAAATGACATAATGTAATGTATTAGATCTGTCGAAAATATTGCGATTAGATGAAAAAATGTAAAGATAATTATTTAGTTTGATTCGAGGAGTAATTTCAGTTTAATCAGTATAAATTAGACGGTCATGGAACAAACTTTTCAAAATTCCTTATCTCATCCAAACACCAATTTTGGATAAAACATAGGTAGCCCTTACATAGTTATCGATATCAAGGAGAGTTTGTTTTTAATGCCCAAAAAGCAAAATGTAAGATAAAACCATTTCATAACTTTTATCTTAAACCAACAAGTAAACCATAAATTTTTTATGCCTAGTCAGATTCTAGCTGGTTCAAAATACTAAAAGGCTGAACATATGTTATCATCAAGATATTCCTTAGAACAGTTCTGGTTTTGTCAGAGATAATGACCAGGAAAAAATGTGTGTATACATAAGAATACTTAACTCCCATTTTACAGAATCAATCGGATGAACGTACAACCACAAAG
>DASQWJ010000160.1:0-8202 GCA_035640315.1 Nitrososphaeraceae archaeon | reverse complement strand
ATGTTCTAGCAGGACTTGTTGCGGCTCTTTACTCAAGGATAAATTCACCCTTTGACGCATCTGCATTAGCAGTTTATTTCAATGGCGTGGCAGCCAGTATCGCTACAGAAAAGGTAGGATTGCACATGATGGCCACGGATTTGATTGAAAGTATTCCAGATGCAATGAAGCCATTTGACAATGTAACCTGATAGAAATCGATTTTTATCACAAGAGATGATATTCTGCTCTTTGTCACAATGATATTTATTTTCCCTCTAAAAATATAGTATTGTGAATCAAATCTTGCCGATTCTGATCACATTGCTACTAACGATGCATATAGGACTAATATTCCCTAATTTTGTCAATGCAGAAGAGAAACTTGAAATTTCCTCTGGATCACATTTTATTGATTCAAATGGAAAATTGAATATCATAGGTGTTGTAACAAATCTTGGAACAACATCTGCACAGGTAACAGTCGGTTTGGATATTCAGAAAAAAATTGACAATTCAAAAACTACCTTACAGGATGCTACATTCAGCAAAATTATTTTCCCAGGAAAGGAATCCCCTTTTAAATTCAAGATAAATTATGATTATAATGTGCAAGGCAAGCCATATATACTCAGGACCGAAAGTACAACTGATCCCTATTATAATATCATTTTGCAAAACTATTCTAATTTTCCAGTGGGCAAAAATAGGGAACTCGTTGGGACATTAAAGAATAACGGAAGTGTTGTGGTGCAAAATATTAGTGTATTTGCATCAGTTCATGACAAGAATGGAACACAAATTGATTCTATTCAATCTAATATTATTCCAATACTAAAGCCAGGTGAGTTAAAACCCTTTTCGGCCAGACCCGATAACACCATAGCGAAGAATGCAAACTACTTTAGCTGTGCAGGATTTGATCCAAATGCGCCAATTAATACCCTTGATTTAGGCAACGGAAAGTTTCTACCTTATGGATTGGAGAGTGTTGCCAGAATAAGTAATTTCAATTATGATAATTCAACTGACAGCATATTATTCAATGCCGATCATTATAATCCATCGGGCGGGTTCGTTACTCTCAAAATACCTCAATTAGATAACAATCAAATCATAACTATTTTTTTGGATGATTCAGGAGTGACAGATGCGCAGATTAGCAAGGATGGTAAGACAATTACTACTAATATTTTTATTCCTCCAAATGAACATTCCGTTAGGATTAGCGGAATTTTACATCAATCGTGATTCATATTTCCATTTAGTACTCAAAGCAGAAACGATGGAAATTATAAATCAAGCAGATTCTATTTATTTCTTCTCTTCAGCTGTATTGGATGAAATATTCAACTTTGTTCCTAGTTTCAATATATAAGGGGTTACAAAAGTTGTGACAATCGTAACAACGCCCAGGATTGGAAGAATGTAAGAAGAGACAGCGCCAACATCCTGACCACCTTTTCCAACTATTAGTGACATTTCTCCTCGGGCCGATGACAGGCCAAGACCGGTTCTAACAGCAGTAGTTGTATCATATCCAGCTTTTATTAGACAAGGTATGACAATTACCATTTTTGCGGCAAATGATGTCACTATAAGAATAAGAGCTGGAATGATAAATAGCGGAATTTTTGAGACATCCACAAGTGCTCCTACTGATACGAAGAATAACGCCGCAAACACATCCCTGAGCGGAATGGTTATGACACGGGCTATTCCAGCGCTGTTTGATTCAGCTACTAATACACCGGCCAAAAATGCACCAATTACTGGTGACAATCCAAGTTCAATTGCGCCAAATGACAGACCAAAGGCAAGACCCAATATCACTATGATCAATACAGAGTAGTCGGTTTTTCTAGCAAGCTTATCAATAAGTGGTGGTAAATAGCGCGAACCCAAAATTAAGATCCCTGCAATGAAGGCCACCACAATTCCAACTGACAATATGACTTGAACAAATGATACTGCTGCACTTAAAGCAAGAGATTGTAGTATACCTAACATGGTAATGACTATGACATCTTCAACAATTAGTATTCCCATAATTAATACACTTGATTTTTCATTTATCATGTTCAACTCCTCTAGTATCTTTACTGTAACTACAGTACTAGTAACTGACATGGCAAGGGCCAGAAACATCGAGTCAAATTGTGAAAATCCCAGAGTTTGCCCAACGAAGAATGTGATTAGTAGTGTTCCAAGAGACTCGACAATGCCTACAATCAGTGATATTCTCCCAACGGATTTAAGTTTTGTAATTGGAAACTCTGTACCAATTACAAACAAAAGAATGATTATTCCAAGCTCAGCTAACGTATTGATTGTACTTACGTCGTGAATCAAGCTAAATGGTGGAGTAAATGGACCAATAACCATTCCAGCAAGTAAGTACCCGATTACCATGGGTTGTTTTAATTTGTGAGTAACAAAGACCATTACAGCAGCTACTATCATGACAACCGCAAAATCTTGAATTAGAAAAGTTGGACCTAATTGTGTTATGAGATGCAAAAAAAACAAGTTGTTACTACCCAATAATCAATGTAAAATTTCAAGTGATAATATCAGCTATCAGGAGTTGTCTACATCAAGATGATAGTTCTTTAACCCATGAGTCTTTATGAATCGCAAAAGTTCGTCATGATCATCAATTTTATAGTATCTTTTCATTTTTTCTAAAGTTTCATCGTCATAATGAATATGTTTTCTTACTCTTGCTTTCTCCATACCTTATTAAAATATCTAATCGCACTTAAATTTTTCAAATAAATATAATGAAAAATAGCCTTAAGCAAAAATTATTTAATTTACTATTCTGAATTATTGTATACACTGGGCCTTTAGAAAATTTAGTAAATCTTCTCGTTTTTCAAATCTATAATATTGCATTAATTTTTCTAAATCCAATTCCTCGTATATCAAATCAGGTTGCTTTTTCCTTTTAAAAGACGCTGTATTAACGCCCATAGTTTTCTTTGTGAGATTAATGACGGTATCTGGATATATTAGCATTTATATCAACTTAAGAAGTTGAGAATTCCATAAATTTTTGCCTGTAATTGAGAATTTTTTTGGCTTAAATCCAAAAAAATAGAAAAATCCAATCAGTTCCAACATGACGGTTCAAATTTAAAAAATGGCACTAGATTTTCTATTGAACTATTTATTAATATACAGCATAGTTGATATTCAAAATGATATATGACATCTGGAAAATATTTCAATAGGGCTGTAATTGCACTTGACGCACCTCACGTTGGATATGTTGTGCGTGAAACAGCTGACAAGATTGTTGTATTCGGAGATGGAAAGGAGAGATACGACATACCTTTATCAGAAATACAAACTGTCAGTAAAAATGTATTAATTGGTCTAAATTTTGATGAGATTGCAAAAAGATATTCTGTAGATAGGGACGCGCCGCTACCAACAAGCAAATATGTTGATCCTTGGACTAACAAAGATGATGTAGACCTTGCATCTTATGAAAGTAAATTCCCCAAGTCACTTTTCAATAAGGGTGTAAGAATCGAAAACGAAGATCATGTGGGATTCGTAATGAAAGAGACGGATGATAAGATAGTGGTCTTTGGTGATAGAGACTACAGATTTGATGTTCCTAAAGTAAAGATAATAGCGGTGGGACGTAACGTAATCCTAGGAATGGATTGGGACGAACTATTCACCTACAAAGTTGACAAGAATTCGCCACTGCCAAGTGGGGATCCCATAGACAAATTGGTAGAGGAAGAAGACAAACTCTAAAACTCATTTCTTTTGATTCGATATTCAATTCTTTACCAGTCCTGGAGTACAGGAGTATTACAAAAATGGTATTGATAGATATCCTTGTAAACAAGAAATTGGATAACTTAACTGTATTTGCTTCTCTGCCTGACATGGGTAGAGTTGGCGGATTGGTTTCGTCATATCTGGCGAATAATTTAAAGGCCGAACATATCGCAAACATTATTTCAAATCCCAAACCATGGGTAAATGTCAAAGACGGAGTTATAGAATCAGCGAAAGATGTTTACAAGATTTATTTTTCAGATTCCGAGAACCTTTTAATCCTCACCGGTGATGCCCAACCCGAAGATCATCGGGAACTTCTTGATTTGTGCAATACATTTCTTGACTTTTGTTTGTCTATTGGTAAGATAAAAAGACTTTACACTGCAGGTGGTTCATTAAACGAAATGCTTACAGGTGAACCAAGAGTAGTTGGTGTAACGACCAAACCGGAGCTTCGAAAGATCCTTGAGGGTGCCGATGTGGATACTTTGGGTTCTGAATTCACAACAATTACGTGGTTCAATGGTCTTATTTTAGGGATTGCTTCTGATAGACATATTGAAGCGATTGGATTTTACGGTGAAATTTCAGACAAGACTTTACCTCAGCCCCTTGCAGCAAAGAGCATTGTGAAGGCCTTCTCAAAAATTGAAGGCAAGGCCATATCCACAAAGCTCTTTGATGCACAATATGAAGAAGTGTTGGACCATATAGAAAGAAACAAGGGAATAAAAAGTCTAGATAAATAGATGACATAGTTTTCCGTATGATTCTACTTATTATTATTTACTAGCATGAGTACACATCGTCTTCTCTTGATGTGGATTTCTAGGTTGTCATTATGAGACTACAACAAAGCCTCTTGCGATGCCGTTTCGAGTAGTATCTGGCAGGGTCTGGTTGAGCCCCTTGATTGATTTTACTTCAACCTCCAAATTAAATGTTCCTTTAGAGGGTAATGATATTGTTTGATTTGATATTCCATTTGTTGCAGTAATATTATTTTTGCTCACAAGTTCCTCACCACTTCCTGTTTTCACAGACAAATCATAATTCACATCAGCGTTCAATCTATTTCCACTAAGAGCATCACTGAAATTAAGACTGAGGGCATTTTCACCTATCGCTGGTGGACTTGGATTCCATAAGAGCGCTGTATGTATTCCTCCTGTATCTGTCACCATATCCTCAGATGTCTTTTGCGACTGATTTCCTTCTGGTCGAATCGTAAATTTCATCGAGTCATTACTAATTCCCAGAACTGCCTTATTCTCTGCCAATTTTATTATATCATTTTTGTTCAAAAGAAAGTGGATTATTAACGCCTTTTCTGAAGTAAATGGGTCAATTGCAAGTGATCTCCCTACTACTGGTTGTCCATTTACAGTTCCACTAAATATGGTAGAATTAGAAAATTCGCTAAAAGCTTTTGGAAACTTGATTTCTTCATGAACAAAAATATTTTGTGATTTTATTCTCGAAACATTCCAATCAAACGGCATTGTCCACTTTGCATCGAGGTCTTTAGGTTCGAAAGTAAAGTTTTGGATTCTATCATAATAAGAAATGAGTGTGCTGTTATAGTTTTGATTTCCATAGGTTAGATTTGTTGCAAAGACATCCCCAATACTGAGATAAGAGTCAAATCTTGGAGCGTTTTCAGGCACAAAGATGTTCCTAACATTATCTATTCCAAAAATTTCTATACCAAAATGGTAAAGACCACCTTGAGATAATACCGGACCAGATATTGTCAATTGGTCTGTTTCACTTGTCCATCCCCCCAAAAATGGTTCTGTACTTCCAAAGACCTTTATCGGACCATCGCCTGGTTCAAACTTTAACATTAAAGGGCCATCTTTAGAATAAAACAATTCACGAAGCAGTAACTTGTCCCCCTTGGTGATGGTAAGAAAATAGTTTACGTTTGTAATATTATTTCCAGTCTTTGCATCAAATAGCCTTAATTGAAAGAAGGCATTTTGCATAGTATCTGATGTCAGTATGGGCGGGCTAATCTTAGTGTACAAACTTGCCTCTCTATCCCCAACAGCAGCTGGCGGCAAGTTTTCCTCAAATATGCCATCTGCAATTGCTTGCTGGAAATTTGGAATCAGTATAGAACCTGTTACAAATAGAAAGGAAAGAATTATTTTGAAATATGTTTCCATATTCAGTCTAGAAAATAATTGGTAATTTATATTATTTAGAGATCATGCAATGTAAATAAATTTATCAAAAGAATGCTGTCAATTGATTTCCTTTATACCTGAGAAGATGAATTAAGGTCTAACTTGGGCGTATTCTCTTCCAGTTTTATAAGCGACATCTATAGCTTCCTTATATCTTTCAACATATTCAGGTTTGAATTTGGAATCTCTAGCATTGCTCCTCGCTTGTGAAAACCAACCACACCAGAAAGATGAGATTACAGCGTTGGTTAGAAAAGCATGAGCGTTATCAGTGCCCTCACCATATGGTAATTCCTTTGTCAATATGTTTGCTATTGTGTCATAGATGTCTCCCTTTACTTTAACTTCTCTTCTTACTTTTCCTTCAACAAAATCTACAATGTCTTTTCTATATTTCGTAAAATATTCTTCCAGGTTTGACATTACTTCTTTTTTGCGCTTGCTCTTCTTAAAAATCTAACAGGTCAACCTCTACCATGTTAATTAGCCCTATAGCCTATTGGTATTTACACAAACCCTCTTAATCATGTAAAATTTAGAATATATCTTTCTTTATAGTAGTTTCTTGGCATGACTGAAAAATAAAGTCGTTATATTCCTTAGTGTGCCTTAATGACAAGTGGAGAGTGATAAGGACAAAGTGAAACGAGCGCAGAAAGAAAATGATAAGATGATCATGAAGATTTTTGGACTTGATTATGATAGGTATTTTTCTCAAGTTCCTCAAGACGAAGATTAATTTTTGCAATAGTGTATTGTATCTCATACTGTGCCGATAACAGGCCCATATCACTCATTACAACTGATTTTTTGGCTTCTATTATTGCCTTAATGATTGGATCGTCTTGTCTATTTGCAAAATCTTTGTACAAATTCACCCTCAGAGCATAATTATCTAGAATTTTCTTGTGATCTTTCTCGCCTACTTTCAGTTGTTTTAGAATTTTATTATCTTCGATGAGTAACTGTTCAAATACTTGCTGAGCCGGCTTTGTGGCCATTCCTAAAGATTAAAGACCCAATAATTTTTAAAGTTTAATTGGACAGGCACCGGAAAGAACAAGTTTTTAGAACCTGTGCGTATCCAAATCAAATTACAACTGGTCGCCCTTTTCTCAAATAAGTTTCCGAAAATAAATGAATATTTTCTATCCTTATTTGTGACTAAGGGTTGCATAATTTATTGACAACAAGTTTTAAATCAGTTTAAACCGGCGGGCATCAGAGGAAACCAATAATGTGCCCGCAGTCATGCAGTGAGTCAGTACGTCTCTTAACCAAGGATTTTAATATAAGTTGACTAACAAAGTTAAGTTAAGAACTGACGGGAGAAGGGACCTTGCTACGAAAGAACGCTCCCGTCAGGTACCCTTGAGATCGGTAATAGATTATTTTGCGTGACGGGAAATAAATAATTAATTCTGCCAGAGGGGAACAATTGCAAATTTCAACATTTGCAATATCCCAAACACCAATAGAAAAAGCCCTCCTATCAATGCGTTAGGCAACAATAATGACGTGAAAATATTATAAAAAATTTGCTTTATGGATACTAGAGTTAAGTAACTTTAATCGCCTTCTTCAATATTCTCTTCTCCGCCCTCGTAGAGATCACCTTCAAATTCCTCTTTCTCCTCCAGGCCCCTGGAAGGAAGATCGGCCTCGCTAGTGGAATTACATACAGGACATTTGAACTCTGTGATTTGTCCTTCGAGATCTAACGGGAATTCCTTTTTGAAAATCTCTTCGCATTTAGGACACGCTAGGGTTGCTTCAATATTTTCGTTGCCGAACTTGTGTGATTGCAATAAGTATAGAGTCTTTGTCATTCTTCTTAAATTATTGCCACTCATTGTTTATAATGATTATATGCCCGTAACTAGATCTCTTTTAGTCTGTTACCAAATATAATAAAGTGACATAAAATAACATATTTTATTATTTCCTCCGTTATGTGGTATTGATAATTAGTAATAGCAAATTCATCTGGAACGGTTTTTTCTGGTTATTTTTGGATTCTTTTCCAGGCGAAGAATAAGTTTGGATAATTCGTCAGTACATCGATCAATCATATCAGAGTCTACCTCTAGTTCTCCTTGGCAATTCTATATTCAAAAGAAATTTGTTTAATGTTTTATAAGTTCCTAAGTGAAGTGGAGGAACAATCTAATGGTATAATTCATCATTGTAGGGTGATAGATCTTATGATTTATTAGAAAGTTAAACC
>DASQWJ010000159.1:0-6666 GCA_035640315.1 Nitrososphaeraceae archaeon | reverse complement strand
TATAGAAAATGAACTGGGAGAATATTAACATAACTCATGAAAGATTGAATGGTCTAAAGTTACGCGTTGCACAAACGATACCTCCCACCACACCTCCAAAATTATTGGATCATATTCTAAAAAAAGAAGGTGTGGGTGAATATTCAGACGAGGAATTTCAGGAGAAATTAAGTGATCTGGAAATTGTTTCAAAGTGAACAAAATATCCACACATATTGTGATAGATATGATACTTAATATAGTAACTATGACGAATCTGATATCTCAATGCTGGACAGACTCTATTACTAGGTTTGGATTTGGAGTCCTGGACTTGTTTCTCACGAATAGAATAGACATTATGAAAAAACCCCAATCCGATTTGAATGGAGGCCGCTGAGTTTTTGAAACACACATGTAGAAAAAAATGTCACTATCTTATTCTCCGAAAGGTTCCGAGGTATGACGATAATGAAGGTTATTGTGTAACTTGCGAGGCTGCGTTTGATATGAATATGATTGAAATATTTCAATACAATTGCCCCTGTTGTTGCTGTAAAATTAGAACGCAACCTACTTGTAAGACAGGTCGTAACCAAAATATTAGAAGGCCAAGATATCAATCATTTTCTAGCCTGGGAATCTTACCAGTATTAGAAGAAAAAAGATTATGGAGATCCATGAACCAGAGTTGAGTAAGGAAAACTTTAGCTTGATATCATATGACAAGCCTGTAGTTCTAAAGAACAAATCTTCGCACATTGCTATCTTTGATACTTTCAAGACAAAAAATAACAAATTCACTGGCGAGGCAAAGCGACAAAGGGGAATTATCTGTCATCTAGTTTTGGAAAAAAATCCGGAATTGAGGACTCGTACATCCATCGCTCATGCAATAGCAAAAAACAATGGAATGCTTTGGCAAAACATCTACTCTGCTATTTTCAAAGATCTCAATGAAGTCTTAATACCCTCCGGATTAGTAACCGAAGGAGGTCGTCTACCACTTAGGCGTGGTCCAAAGGCTCTTCAATTAGAAGGCATCCCGTACTACGAATTAACAGAAACAGGTGTTTTGGTAGCATCATCTATAGAGGAACTTGGAATTAGTAGGATCAAAATTATTGAAACTTATTTTACTAATATCCATGATAGTACTTCTGGGAATGATATACTGAAAAAAAGTATCTTATTACTATTACAAACAATTCCGTCATTCGTAATAAAAATTGTTAACGCATACATCTATGCATACTCTAGCGGCAAAATAGATAGTATTCATCCTTTAACTTTAGATAAATTGCGATATGTGTTAAAGGACCAAATATCAATTGAGAGAGAATTTATTGAGACATATGATGCTTTATTTCAAAACCAAAAAATACTCTTAAAGGATTTTATCAAGATCATAAGCTGAACTATCTGAAATCGATTGAAGCTCAATTTTCAAATGTGATTTCTTGTATATAAAAAAAATAATCTGTATAGGTTGAATTTGAGTCCATAATAAGCAAAGCTAATGAGATTGTTGGTACTATTGGAAATAAGAAATTACCATCTAAAGTCTAAATCTTCAGCTTGCATCCACACAAATGCCGTATGATTGCAGCCTGTGGACTTGTCCTGTTCGCAGAAGAGATATTTGTCATGCAATCTTACATTAAAGAATTTTTTATCAATGACATTTACCACGAGTATGATCTCTTCATCAACACCTGCAATTTGAAGTTCTGGCCATATTCTATTAATCATATGATTTCTTTTCAAATGTCTCTCTAGGATGATTTCGATATAATCTTTGGTAGTAAAGTGTTTTTCTTCAGCCTCTCTCTGTAATTCTTCATAAAGGTGCGAGTTAATGTTTATGAATTCTGCATGATGTGAATTAATGCGCAGAGTTGGTTTTTTGTCTAAATTATCGTTAGACATTGGTACTGTCTCTTGAATCAACCTTATAACTTTTATCCACTTTGGCATGTCATCACTGTTACACCAGATTTCACATGATAGAGTAATATGAAAATACTCAGAAACTTCAACATTCAAATATATTGGATTTTCTTATCGTTATTTTAGCAACGCTTGTGGAAATAGCAATAAACTTAGGTTGATCTAATCTCCTTAATATCTCCCATGTATTTCCTTAAAACTGTTGGGATAATTACTGTTTTATTCTTAGTTTGATAATTCTCAAGTATTGCAACCATTGTACGCTCTGTAGCGACAAGAGTGCTATTTAGTGTGTGAACTAATCGAGTTTCCTCATTTACTTTTTCTCTATGACGTATACCTAACCGTCTTGATTGGAAATCAATACAATTAGAACAAGAACCTATTTCTCTATATCTATCTTGTCCAGGCATCCAGGCTTCTATGTCGTACGTCTTTGACGACACTTTACCTGTATCCCCACTACATAGTAGTACTACTCTAAATGGTATTTCCAAATTTTGGTAAAATCTTTCGGAGATACTCTGCATTCTTTCATGTTCGTCAAATGAATTTGTTGAATCCGAGATTACAAATTGTTCCACCTTTTCAAACTGATGGACTCTGAAAATTCCCTTCATGTCTTTTCCGTGGGCTCCTGCCTCCTTTCTGAAACATGGGCTAATACTGGCATATCTCAGCGGAAGTTTCGTCGAATCTAGAATTTCATCCATATGCATTGAAGCCATCGCATGTTCCGACGTACCTATCATGTACAGATCTTCATTTTCGATTTTGTAAATCACATCATGAAAATCATCCATGATTATGGAACCCTTTATTGCATCGTTTTTCAACATGAATGGTGGCTGAATTAATTGGTAACCATATTCTTCAAGAAAGTCTAGAGCATAATTTATCAATGCCTGATTCAATTTGACAATTTCTTTTTTTAAAAAATAAAATCTGGCTCCAGCTATCTTTGCTGCTCTTTCAAGATCGATAAGTCCTAAGGAATTTGCCAGATCAACATGGTCATTTTTGGCTCTTGGTTTCTTGTTTTCATCACTCGTCCTGACAACAATATTGTCCTCTTCACTGCTTCCAGTTGGAACTGATTCATGCAACAAGTTTGGAATGGAGTACATTAATTCGGAATATCTTTTTTCTATTAACGCTTTATTGGATTCGGCAGTTTTCATTAACTCTCCAACATTTTTCATTTCGTCAAGTTCATTCTCTACAGATTCCTGATTTTTTTTCTTACTTGCTATGCTTTGTGATAATGTATTTTTTCTGTGCCTTAAATTCTGTGTTTCTATTATCAGGTCACGTCTTTTCCCATCAAGTTCAAGGAGCTCATCAAGAGGATAACTAGTATTTCTTCTTTCAAGCATTTCTCGTATGACTTTTGGATTTTCTTTAAGAATCTTAGAATCAATCATTAGATGTCACTGCCCTTGATAACGAAATATGTTCTAGTAATTCATCAATAGTATTAAGGTACGTTCCTGATCCATTCTCACATTGGATGTCAATTATTAAGTATTTGCTTTCAGATCTTATATCGATCTTTAATCCGTCGGGAATACAAACATTATCAGGTGCTAATGCGTTAATCATGGTTTCTATTTCCTTTTTACTTTCAAATTCTATTTTCATGGTGGACTTGATAATAAATCCTTCCTTCATTTTGGGATCTTTTTTATTTGTTTCTGAATAATGGCCATCAGTGAATCTTCTTGTGCAGGTGGCACAACTATCTGACCCTCGGCATTATTAAATGTCATTGTAATCCCACTAACTGATTCTGACAATTCCTTTGTCATTTGTTGTACATCTATTACTCCCTTTAGCAGAGAACTAAAGAAATATTTTGAGTAATTTTCATCAATCGCTGTTTTCATTATTATTACCTTATTCATAAATTGATAATGCGAACTTAATAGTCTCGACAGGTGGCCAACATAATCTGGTTCAATGATTCCCTCGGCATTAATGAAAAGATACAAGCCTTTATCAAAAATTCTCCATTTCTCCTTAAGTATTTTTGATATTAATTTTTGGAAGTTGCTGTTGAATTCTTGTACGTCTCTTTCAGCCTCATCAAGAGAGGAAGAGCGATCCCCCAAACAGATTGCCATGCCAAGTCCTGTTTTATTATTAAGGGAACATGAATTTAGTAATTCTGAAAACCTACGCGCATCATACAGGTGACTGCCATGCTCTTCTGCCGGAAGCACAAAAGTATTTCCAATCAAAATATTTTCCAAGTTATCAATACTGGCATCAATTTGAGAACTGAGGTGGCCTTTGATAGTTTCTAATATGAGAAACTTTTCTTCCTGATTAATGTCACAAATCGTCTTTAATCGCCCATCTTTTTTCAAAGCAATTTTTGTCTTTCTAAGTAGGTCAAGACATTTGTCGCTATTTGATGTCAGTCCGTACAAGTATGGAACATAAGTACTTGCTATGGATTCATGAATGGGCAGAAATTCATTAAAGGATAATAACAAATCAATATCTGTTTGTATGAGTCCATCTTTTTTTGAATCTTGTAGTATTTCATTATTAAGACCTACAAGTGATCTTTTGTCACCTACATCCTGATAGTCACCTAGCGCAGAAACGACTGCAAGTGGGGATAAATCTGAAAATCTTTTGTCCAGATTTTTCACTAACAAATATGAAATACCGCCAGAGGTAATTTCTTTATCTCCATCAATATCATATTTCCAGGGATTTAAGATTGCGTTATTATCATCTATCGCTATTTCCGTAATACTAATTTTCTTATGATCTAAAGTCACCCAGTTCTTCGTAAAAAGCTTATTAAAAAGCTCTGATAGTCCTGAGCCCATATCAGTAAAGAAGTAGAAATCGTGATCCTCATTCTTTATATCGGTAAAAATCTCACTATCAAATTTATTTAGAAAGCGAGCTGTGCCTTTACCACCTAGCTTCCAAATGGCTTTTATGAGTAAGCTCGCGGAAACAATGCCATCGCAAGATGAATTAGATACTATTAGAACGTCCTTTCTATCGTCAACTAAATTCTTTATCGTCTCACTAATCGAATTTACATTATCATGAAATTCGCTATAACCCATTTAATTCATTATTCAAGTCTAGCGATAACTGCTGCATATTTCCAGGTAAGTGGAATTTTTCCTTTCTTTTTGTAATACTTTGAAAGTCTGTGAATTTTTGCTTCTATTAATTCGAGTGATCGAATATTCCTCTTGTCAGTATTGTGAACTTTAAGATGTTTTTGCAAAGCCAACGCCTTTTGAACCAGTTGGTTTAGATCTTCAGGCATTTCCGGTGTGGAATTATTTTCTTCAAGAAGCTGGTTTATTCCCTTTCCTAAAATGGGTTTTATCAATGGAACACCATACTGATCTCTCATTCTTACACCAATTTCACTAGGGCTCAGACCATCTTTTGACAGTTGAACTATAATACTAGATAATTCAGACTTTTGATTTATCCAAGACGGAGCACTATATGAAATAGGGCGCGTTGAATGGGATTTACCATGAGTATGAGCATGAATTCGAGCCATTTAACTAGGAATCAATAACGAGCATCTTAAATGTTACTTATGAAATCTGAAGTAGAATTTCCTAACCTTAAGAATAGAAAGTCTTCAAATTATGGCATAAAATTTTTTTATACCAATAAGGTTATATAATTGGATTCAAAATTACAAATTTAGTATGAACTCACTTACAGTTGTTACAATAGCAACCATCCTAGTTGCAATGGGACCTTTAGCATTAACCTTGTATCAAACAGCGAGTGCACAATATACAACGGGTCAGGATACCGGAGCACTTAGTGTAGAAGAACAGCTACGTCTAGCTAAAGAGAAAGTTTCCAATGCTCAACAAGCTGGTGCGTATGGTTCTGGAACTGCATTCTTTGGCAAGAACATTGGTGATGCTGCTATATACACAGGTGCAATAGTTGCAATATTCGGAGCTGTAGCCGCTGCATTCATTGTGATGAGCAGAGGTAAAAAATCCGTAAGCGCTTAGCGCTACTTTACTACTATTTTTTTATTTTAAATTCAAGGTATACTCAGAGATAATTATCTTAAAATTTCTATGGGCCTATTATAATCTCAATAGGCGAAACACCAAGTTTGTGCAGGGTTTTGGTATCCTTTCGATTTTCGTATAGTTGATTATTCAGAAATTGATTTTTGGCTCAGTTTCTACCGTCTCACCAAAATGTATATATCATAGAATTAATTTGCTAATAGATAATGAGCGGAATTGAAGGACTTTTTACAGTGATTGGAAATACACTACATAGCCTAATCGGTCAAATCGGTCCATCGTACGATCCTTTGTTCTACGACGTAATGGTCTACATATTTGGAACAATAATGTTTGCGGTGTTCTTGCTCGCAGTAATTGCATTCTATATGAGGAGAAAGGGCTTAGGCGGTGGTTCTGCAAAGGAAGGCTGGATAAAAGAACTAGACAAATATTTTGAATCAGGACAGATAGGTCTGATTCCTGACGAGAAACATCACTGGTAAATTAGAAAAGTCAAACCTACAATCTTATTTTCTATTTTATTTTTTTAATTAAATTAGTGTCCTATTAATTTCAAATTCTAATGAAAAGCTAAATTTATTATTCCTAGAATAACTATTGAACTTCTATAGCTGATTCAGTAAATCCAAACTTCACTAGATAGGACTTTACCTCTTCCCTGTGATCTCCCTGTAGCATTATATAACCA
>DASQWJ010000158.1:0-2414 GCA_035640315.1 Nitrososphaeraceae archaeon | reverse complement strand
AGAATATTTCACAAGTTGAACGCTGTTTACGGGAATATATTGATAGGAGAGCACTGATATTGAATAAGGTAACGATATCAAATTGAGTATTTGTATATATAAAAATCCCATCATTTTAGTTTCAGCCTTGGGCATCTTAGGCGCATTAGGAATTGTATCATATTTGCAAACGTTTTCGGTATACGCTTCAGTAGTGGAATCTCAAGATCCTAAAATTAATTGGTATGATAAGGCTCTTTCTGTAAATCAAAACAATGTTCCGGCCTTGGTTCAAAAGGGGACAGATCTTGTAAGTCAAGGGAAGGGAGGAGAAGCTATAACCTGGCTAGATAAAGCCTTGAGTGTTGATCCCGATAACCTGATGGGATTGATAAGTAAAGGTGGTGCCCTAAGGGATTTAGGACAATACTCTGAGGCAATCAAAATGTATGATAGAGTTCTTGCCATAGACCCACATGATGAATATGCGATAGGGGGAAAGGCAGATTCACTGTTTAGTGCAGGACAGCATGAACAGGCTGTTGCGTGGATAGATAAGATCTTGGAATTGGATCCAAATAATGGGAAAATTTTACAAGTAAAGGAAACACTACAACAAGCTGTAAACTAATCAATTTTTTTGTTACATCATTTTCTTATTTTGAGTTTATGAAAATAGTTGCCCAGTAGTTTAGTTTTTATATTATCTAGTTATGATGGGCAGTACTAGAAATGTGAAAGTACATATCATGAAAAAATATCTAACCCTTTTATCATAATCATAATATATGTTCGACGGCTTTTTGTACGTCTCCTGCATCAATAATATCTCCTTCAATCATTGATTCAAGTAATCTGAGTACAATTAATTCACCTGTAGCACCCGCTATTGTCTGTGGAACAACTACACAAACATCGTCCACTATTACGGTAACTTCATCATCCGATGAGCCACTCCAATCTTTGGGGATACTAATGTAAAAATTGTCAGCATCGGCATTATCATGTAGATTCTGGTATAGTATTCTTACCAACACAAAGATCTTGGCCTAGTTACTTAAAACCTTGCTCCTACAATTTAGTAGATTGTGGTGATTGATGCCCTTTAAATCGAATATTATCAACACGACAAAGACCAAAAAAATCAACAATTTACACTTATTGTAAAATAACTTTTTTTGAAGTTTTGTTTATCCTAAAGTAAGCATTTGTTAAATAGTGCTATATTGGTTGGAGCATATCCGGTGAGGGAATGCACCAACCAATGCCTAACAATGAAGGTAACGTAGATAGGCATATTGGTACATGAAAGTTTTTGATTTAAGGTTTCTAATACAAGTATCTGAATGAATTCAAATCCAATCTTTATCAGACTTACTTAACATCACCTCATAACTTGCCAGAACTTTTCGATCCTTTAGGATTGATTGATACTTATCCGGTGAAAGAAAGCACCAACCAAATCATCTAAACCAGTTCGAGATGATGAAATTGCTATATCTAAAATATATCTAAAATTTCTAGCACGACTATCTTAAAGATTCAAAACTGATTGGTGCTTCGCTGTCCGAAAGCACCAACCATATCATCCATTGCAAGATTAAATGATGATCAATTCCGTTGAAAATTTATAAATAAATTGCTTATCAGTCAATAAGTTTTATCATGCCAAAATCTTCATAAAAAGTCTCAAATCAAAAATCAAAAATCCAATTCTTGCCATAATCTGTGACTATTGGCAGATACCTTATATTCAGAAGACGTATACAGATACGCAAAAAATTGCACTGTAAGCCAAAGAATAATTTGCAATGCGACGCGTTTTGCAAACTTGTTTCTAATTGATACTTACGTTATTATGGTATTTTGCCTCTCAATTCTTCTAATTCGGGAATAATATTTCTAAATTTTACACAAATATTATCACCAATAGATACCATTTCATTGAATTTTGATTCCGAAGTTTGCTTAATACTTGCAACATTTTCGAACACTTGTTCTAAATCTGACCCTAAACTAATCATAGTCTTTACAATTTCATCAAGCGATGTAAACATCTCATCATTTGGATTAACTAGAACTTTCACACCTTTTGTACCACTTTGAATTGCATTTGCATGGTTCCTTACCATAAATCTACTATCGCCCATTGATTTTCGTTGTATCTCCCTTCTATAAGATGGTCGTAAGAATCTGGATACCCTCCATTTCTTCACGAAATCCTCAATTGCGTGTAACAATATGTCCAGATTGGCCTCAACAGTTTCTTTTGCCTTTTTACTTCTCAGATAATTCCTGAATTGAAGAATCAAATAATATGTGATTATCGAGAAAATCATAATCGCGGCAACACCAATTATTGCACCTACGTTATTTACGGCTACATTCTGCGAACTGAATTTATTGACGATAAATGCATTAATAGGATCTAGCGA
>DASQWJ010000157.1:0-5301 GCA_035640315.1 Nitrososphaeraceae archaeon | reverse complement strand
TTCACAAAGGAGCATCTGATATACACCCCATCACAACTGGGTATCAAGCCAAAGTATGATGGTGATGTGGAATTGAAGATAGGCACCAGGGGTGCTAACCATGGTTAATTCATTTAATACATCAAATTATGAAATGAAAATCATGAAAAACTAATATAACATAAAGGTAAAAGTCATGCTAGGTGTTATGAAGTGAGTTATTCTCATCCAGAAGTTCTGGTAGATACTAAATGGGTCGAAGATCACTTAAATGATCCAAAGGTCCGAATCGCAGAAGTAGACTATGATCCTACAGCTAACTACGTCTTGGGACATGTTCCTGGATCAGTCCTGATAGACTGGAAAATTGACATAAATGATCCTGTTGCAAGAAATATTCTAAGTAAGGAAGCATGTCAAGACCTGCTTCAGAAAATAGGAGTAAGTGATGATACTACGCTAATCCTCTATGGCGACTTTAATAATTGGTTTGCTGCATTTGCTTTCTGGGCTTTAACCTACTACGGATGCAAGAATATGAAATTAATGAATGGAGGAAGAAAGAAATGGTTGGAGGAAGACAAACCACTTACAAAAGACATACCCACATACCAGCGAGGTAATTTCAAAAGTTCTGGTCCTGACAATAGTATACGTGTGTTTCTGAGATATGTTAGTGATACTCTTGGCAGTAAAGCATTGGTAGATGTTAGAAGTCCAAAAGAGTTCACCGGAGAAATATTAGCACCTCCAGAATATCCTACTGAACATGCTCAAAGAGGTGGTCATATCCCTGGTGCAGCTAATATCCCATGGGCTCAGGCAGTCAATGATGATGGAACATTCAAGTCGGCAGAAGAGCTAACAAAGCTTTATCATGCGAAAGGGATCACTCCAGACAAGGAAGTTATATCATATTGTAGAATTGGTGAAAGGTCATCTCATACGTGGTTTGTACTCAAATACCTATTGGGATATCCTAACGTCAAGAACTATGATGGATCATGGACCGAATGGGGAAACATGATAGACAATCCAATTGAAAAGTAGAAGTTAGGATTAACATCCTCCTCCTACACATCAAGTCAACATCATTTTAGATCATTCTATTTATTTTTATTGCATTGGAGTGTGTCTCTAGTTTGTTATGTTCTATTTTATTTCATATTATTTTAACTTCTTTACAATGAAGTGAAACAAGTTTCCCTCTTTTCTAAATTCTAATAATCCTTGTCCTCTTTCTTCAGACCATCTTATCATTTCAAGATCTGCAGAAGTATCGTCAGAAACAACATGCACAACATTTCCTGTGTTAATCTTATCGATTAATTCATCCAGCTTTGTAAGTGTCGCAGCACACTCGACTCCAATTTCGAACATTTCATAATCGGGGAACGCCGAGAAACATCTTACATGTAATTTGTCTATGATTTTCTCTATTTCTACGTGGCAATCTTTAATAAATCTAAGACCTGCGTTCTTTAACGCAGAAGCCATATCTGGAGAGTCAATTCTTATCTTGACAAACCACCCATCATCATAAGGAGAGTCATTGGCAATTTTTGGGCTATGATTGAGTGTATCATTTACTGCGATTATCTCGCCCTTAACAGGACACCTGACCATTCCAAAATACCTTATGCTTTCAATTGATCCTACACTCTTGTTCTTTTCAATAGTTGTGCCTATGTCTTTAAGTTTGACTTTGGACAGCTTTCCGGCCAATGAAATAAGGATTGGCGTTACTCCCAATGTAACTATGGAAGAGTCTTTATCATCTGTTCTTATCCATACAAAGTTATCAAGATCGTACAATACTCCTTCAGGAAAATTACAATTACTTATTTGCATCTCACTGGACTATTGACATAGTGGGTTTATCTTTCTATTGAATAATGGCAAATTATTATCTTAAGATAAACAACTTGCATAGCTGAGTGCAAGAGGCCCTGTTTATCTCCCCAAGTATTCCATATGGTTTTCTATACCAATAGATACCATATGATACCGAACATTTATATACCCATTTAATACCATATAATGGTGAAGAAACATGTCAGGAAAATCGAGAGAAAATGCAACAGAAAACGCAGAAGTCTTAGACACATACAAGCAAAATTTGTTAAGAACAATCGATGAAATCTCAAAGTATCAGCCACAATATGCACAATCTATTTCAAACCTACAGCAAGACTACTTCCAGGTCACTAAAGAATTGATAAACAGATCATTTGCAATTCAAAAATCGTGGTATGGAAACACTGTAAAAAATACAGTGGTGCCAACAGTAGCACCATATGCAGAACAATATAGAAAACAATCAAATGAAATTACTTCACAAGCATTCCATGTGTTTGATACCGCAAACCAACTAGCAATAGATATTCTAAATTCAGCGAGAGAGAATATCAAGTTGTATGGCAAGACATTCGATACCGTAACCGAATTCAACACAAACTTGGCCAATACATGGTCAAACTTCTTTACATCTGCACAAAAGCAGTACATAAAGTAAAAATTCACGAAAAAATTTCTTTATTTTTTCTTTAATTTTTTAGGCTAAAATTAATCTAGTCAATAAGCATCGATTTTTTATTTTCTTATTTCTTGTACTGGTTTTTACTTGTACCAATTCACAAAAACACAAATTCTGAACTTTTGTCTAGCTTAATTATTATCAACTGGTTAAAATTGTCATATGCGTAGCTTAATCCAGTTTATCTGTATTTGAATAGAATAGTATCTTGTTGATTAGGTTGACTCGACGGGGGAATGAATTTGGCGAATAGTACGCTCGTTCACAAGCATGTTGAAAGTGATATCAAGAAACTGGTTCATGACTTGATAAATAAAAAATATAGATTCAGTTTTCTCCCGGAAAAAGTAATTTGCATGACCAATGGGATAGCATATTACTTTATAGAAACCGAAGGTCCTGACGGCAGTAAGAATATCATTAATGCTTATGGATCTGAAGCTCTAGAACTCTTTGAAGAAGTTCACAAATGTGCGATATGTGGAAGGACGGTTCACATGACAACTGATAATACAAGTTTGATCACGTATCATGCTGATGAAAAAAGAAACATGTTTGTTGAACCTCATTGTATGAATCTGTTAAAGAAATTTGAAATAGCATACGGGAAGGAATTTTTTTATCGCTAATCTTTTCAGTCACCTATCATTAGAAACTCCACAATATTTAACACCAACCACATACAAAGATAATCATTGAGTAATCAGGATTTCACGAAACACACAAAATCTTTGCTTACGCTGCCAAACATTCAGTATCTAGTCCAAGGGCTAGATGTGCTCTTACAAACTGATTTGGATGGTGATAAACGCACAAAGGTAATTCGATTACGTGATGAGCTACTTTCTTATATCAATAGCATTTTCACAGATTATGAATAAAGGGCCGGACTCGAAATAAAATCCGATAAACTGAATAACCCAATTTTATCATATTTTTGATGTTGGTATATTCTGCACTTTCAATAGCAGGTAGTGATTCCAGTGGTGGTGCTGGAATTCAGGCAGACATAAAAACAATGTCTGCATTGGGAATATATTCATGTACAGTAATAACAGCTATAACTGCACAAAGTACATCCAATGTAGATCACATTCTTCCCCTGAGCGGCCAAATTATCAAAGGACAGATAAAATCAGTACTCTCTGATATTGCCATTAACGCCATAAAAATTGGAATGGTTTACAATAATGAAATAATTACGGCGGTAAGTGGTGCCTTAAATCAATCAAATATCCCAATAGTCCTAGATCCTATAATCTCTGCTGGAACGGGGGCTGAATTACTTCAAAAAGAATTTGTTGATGAATTTAAAAGTAAACTAGCTCCAATTTGTGATGTTATTACGCCCAACATCCATGAAGCAGAAACTTTATCTGAAATCAAGATAAGAACTGAAAAAGATATCAGAAGTGCGGCATCGAAAATACAAGAGTTAGGTGCAAAAAATGTAATCATTAAAGGAGGTCATTTTAGAAATGACAACAAGACGATAGTTGACATAATTTTGGATGAACAGGGAAAGTTTACTGTGTATAAGAATCCTAGAATGAAAATTGTGGAAACACATGGAAGCGGCTGCAATTTTTCTGCCGCGGTGACATCATTTTTGGCCATGAAATATCCTGTTGTCAATGCATGCTTTATGGCAAACAAATATGTTCACAAATCTATCCTTAAAACTGTGAAAATCGGCAAGGGGATACCAGTCAATAATCCCATTTCAAAAATGTATGAAGAGTCGTGTAGATATCAGGTGATAGAAGAATTAAGTAGGGCTGTTGAAAATTTAGTAAATTTGAAAAATTTTGCAGACCTGATTCCAGAGACACAATCAAACCTTGTTTATGCACTACCAAATGCTAGGGCACTCGATGACGTGGCCGGCGTAAATGGTAGAATTGTAAAGGCAGGAAACAAAAGTGTCCCAACTTTAGGCATTAAATTTGGTGCTTCAAGACACGTAGCTTCCTCAATCCTTGAATACATGAAGACAAATCAAATGATTAGATCCGCGCTAAATATCAAGAATAACAAGAGTATACTCAACAGATGCAAGAAACTTTTTACTGCAAGTTATTATGAAAGAAATTTGGAACCAAAAATAATCAAAGAAAAAGAAGGCAATTCTATTCCATGGGGAATCAAAATGGCTCTTTTGAAAAATCCTGATGCGGAAATAATATATCATTCAGGTGACGTCGGAAAAGAACCAATGATAATAATCTTTGGACAATGCCCCCAGGATGTTGTAGATAAGGTCAAAAAAATACTTGAAGGTAGAAATCCAGAATAGTTTTTACTTATATTAGAGTTCAATTTATCTATAATTTTGAATGAAGGCCATAATTCTAGCTGGAGGTCTTGGAACGCGTCTGCAACCCTATACTTTTTTCATTCCAAAACCTATGTTACCCCTTGGCAATAAACCACTATTAGAACACATTATTGAATGGTTGAAAAATGATGATAATAATATTGATCATATAATAATCTGCGTCAGCTATTTACATAGAACTATAGAAGACTATTTCGAAGACGGCAGCAGGCTTGGAATAAAAATCGAATATGCCAGATCCGACAGACCCCTGGCAACCGCAGGTCAGCTGATGACGGCCAAGAAGTATATCGATGACACATTCGTTTGCGTGTACGGAGACTCCATCTATGAGTTCTCACTTAGAGAAATGATAAAAGAGCATGACAGACTTGGTGCATTTATTTCAATGGCCTTGTTATCGTACAACACAAGACTCAAGTACGGCTTCATAGACATAAATGGAAAT
>DASQWJ010000156.1:0-4660 GCA_035640315.1 Nitrososphaeraceae archaeon | reverse complement strand
AGTTCAAAGTAATGTATTTCTCGCAGATTGGCATACATACATAAATAACAAGTTAGAAAACGATTGGGAAAAGATAATCCAAGTTTCCAAATACTATACGGAGGCATTCAAATTTTTCTGTCCGGGTGTAAATGTCATTTTAGGTTCAAATTTGTACGATAGCTACGATGATTATTGGAAGAATTTTATGCTCTTTAGTAAACATATGACATTATCAAGAACACTAAGAGCTCTTACTATAATGGGTAGATCGGAAAAAGAAAAGCTAGATTTCTCGCAGTTGATGTACCCTTCAATGCAATCTGCAGACATAAAGGCACTAGATTTGGATATCGTTCATGCCGGAATGGATCAGAGGAAAATCCACATGCTTGTAAGAGAAATTTTCCCAAAATTAAAATGGAAAGTACCAGTATCTGTTCATCATCATTTGCTTCCAGGGCTCTACGAACCTGCAAAATTCCCTAATGATGGTGGAGAGGAAGAAGACATAAGATTATCAAGTAAAATGAGCAAGAGCAATCCGCTAGGTGGTATACTTATTCACGATGATGAAACTACTATTAGCAACAAGATATCAAAGGCCTATTGTCCTATTGGGGTATCAGAAAATAATCCCATATTAGAGATCATTAGGTACATAATTTTTCACAAATTTTCAGAATTTCAAATTGAACGACCAAGCAAGTATGGTGGAAACATGACCTATGATAAATACATTGATCTTGAAAAAGACTACAACCAGAAAAAAATTCACCCCAAAGATCTTAAGGATTCTGTTTCCATTTATTTGAATAGAGTAATTGAGCCAATTCGAACTCACTTTACTAAATGGAGCGTTTTGAATGATCTTTAGAACCAAGCTCCAAGTTACAAAGGATTAAATTAATATTAATAGCCATATTCAGGGGATTTTGAATAGTACTTGCGACATTATCATCAAAAATGTAAAAGCAGTTATTCCCTTTAATGGTATTGTTAATACCAATATTTTGATTGAAAATGGAAGAATAAAAGCACTCAATAAGACAATAGAAAATGTTAGTGCTGACAGAATCATAAACGCAGACAACAAGTATGTTCTGCCAGGTATAATTGATCCTCATGTTCATTATGGTGTCTATACACCAATAGATAAAGCTGCGATTACTGAATCCAGTTCTGCTGCTACTGGTGGAGTAACAACAATAATTCGCATGATTAGATTGGAGGGAAGTTACAAAAGTATAGTCAATCAATTTGAAGCAAGCAAAAATACACACATTACTGATTATGCAGTGCATGCCTCAATTTTGGAACGTCAACAAACCGATGAAATGAGTTACCTCAAAAGTATCGGCATTAATTCTTTTAAAATCTATATGAATTTAGGATCCCATCTTAATAGAATTCTCGCAGATTTAGATCCGGGTTCAACTTCACTAAAAGAAATGGAAGTAAATATGACGGATAACTTACTCACTGAGATTATCAGAACCGGCGCCTCGTTGAATTCAATTGTACTAGTCCATGCAGAAGATCATGAAGTATGTTCCAAAAACATACAAGAAATGCGCAAAAAGCACGAGCATGTGAGTTCAAAAATTCTTCAATTATGGTCATCGTTAAGACCTGAAGTATCCGAAGTAAATTCAATTAGAAAAATAATTAATATTGCCTTAAATTACAAATCAAACTTGTATTTTGTTCACATAGGCTCGTCCGAAGCATTAGATGAAATTCTCAAACATAAAAAATTGCATAAGGATCTCAGAATTTGGATTGAAACTTGTCCTCATTACTTGACACATAGCACAGATTTTGATAATATTAAAGGTAAGGTGGTACCACCTCTGAGACCAAAAGATAATATAGAAAAGTTATGGGATGCTCTAAATAGAGGATTCATTGATACCATTGGAACGGATCATGTTGCTAACGATTTAAAATTGAAAAATGCCGAAGGTAATTTCTGGAATGCACCATCTGGATTTTCTGGCCTGGCCACAATGCTTCCTGTAATGTTGAGTGAAGGAGTTAATAAGAAAAGAATAGATCTTCTCAAATTATCCGAAGTATGCAGCGCAAACACAGCGAGGATCTTTGGTTTATTTCCCAAGAAAGGTACTATTATGGAAGGGTCAGACGCCGATTTAACAATTATAGATCTAGTAAAAGAGCAAACTGTAACTCCTGACATATTAAATTCACACTCAGACTATACTATCTATGATGGATGGAGAATAAAGGGATGGCCTACCATGACAATTGTGAGGGGAAAGGTAGTAATGGAGAACGGGAAAGTGGATCAAACAAATATCGGTCATGGTAACTTTGTAAGGATTTCTCCAAATTTTTAACGAGCCTCAATAGATTTGAATTTGTGTCTACAAATCATTTAAATTACATTTTGTTTTAATTATCAGTAGTTCTTGAAGAACATTTTAGAAGTACAAGACGTTAAGAAATATTTTCCAGTTAATAGGAATATTATCTCATTTTTAAATCCAAGAAAAAAGTATTACAAAAAAGTATTGGACGGTGTCAGTCTAAATATTCCAGAAGGAAAAGTCTCCGTTTTGGTGGGAGAATCAGGTTCGGGGAAATCTACATTAGCGAGAATAATTTTACGGGCAATAGATCCTGATTCAGGTTCAATCATTTTTGACGGGAATACTATCACCAGTAAGAACGGTAAAGATCTCTGGAATTATCGTAAACAAGCTCAAATGATCCACCAGGATCCGTATAGCTCCCTAAACCCCTTAATGAAAGTCTTTGATATTATAAAGGAACCAATTGATATTTTCTATAAAGATTACTCGAAGGAAGAACGTACAAATAAGATACTTACTGTATTAGATGACGTAAGCCTTAAGCCATCAGTAGAATTTGCTGAAAAGTATCCTCATATGTTATCGGGAGGAGAAAGACAAAGAGTTGCAATTGCTAGATCGCTTGTCATTGAACCTAGATTAATTATTGCTGATGAACCTGTTTCTATGCTAGATGTTTCAATTAGAGCTCAAATACTCCAAATAGTAAAGCAATTAAGTGTCAGTCGCAACATAACAGTATTCTATATTACCCATGATTTGGCAACATCAAGATACATTGGAGATGATATTTCAGTCATGTATGCAGGTAAGATTGTTGAAAGTGGTCCCATAGATACAGTATTATCTAATCCTTTACATCCTTACACGCAGGCATTATTAGATTCTATATCTGAACCTAATTTTGAAAATATTGACAAGGAAAAAGCAATTAGAATCAAAAATTTTGACTCAACTCCTGCACAAAGTGGTTGTAAATTTTTCAACAGATGTCCATATAGTATGGAAATATGCAAAAAGGAACCACAATTAGAAAGAAAGGAAAAAAATCACGATGTCTCATGTTTTCTGTATGAGAAAAATTAATTCTATCGTGCATAGAAATAATAATGAGATCTAATAATTCAAAAGATTGTCATGCAACTATTCAACTATTCATTTCTGGTAATATTAAACTATGTTTGTTCATAATAGTAACAGAAAAAATAAAAAACTCGTGGATATTTAATCTTAAGGAACGAACCTTATTCTAATTTAAGGACATCCTTCCATCCTTTGTATAAAGTATCCGGATTTTTGTATGCTGTCTTCAACTATCTTTGGAGCTTCTTGGACATGACAAAATTGACATTCCTCTTGAGTCATCGATTGACCTTCTTGACCAGCATCTTTTAGGTACTCTTTTCCATACTCTATTGCCTTTTCATGCGGAGTTGAAGATTCCACGATAACGTCAAAGTGCATTATCTTTCCGTCCTTTTTTGTTACATATGTATCATATACTGCACATTCCATGCGACTATGGTACTTAGAGTCTCTATTTATTCTATTCAATACCTGCAAAAAATGATCATCTATTTGCCTAGTCATGATTATTATAGGTCGGCGATTTCATAATCTTTGTGCATTTAACTAGAGAAGAAGAAGACGGTCTGGATGGAAAAAATGGCAATACTATTTCAACGGCATACAAGTTATTGCTCTCGATAGGCAAAGCGACAAATGCAGAAAGACTAATTCCAGTAGAGTGGGTTCACCTTTCAGGTGTTAACTACAATACGATTGGTGACCCTGGTGTTGAATTCTTGACAAAATATAGTGAAGAAGCTAGATTTGTAGTTCCTACCACCATAAATCCGATGGGATATGACAGTAGTAAACAGAATAATCTTTCTAGCAATTTCCAGAAACAACAAGGCAAAATAGCCAAAGCATATGAGAATATGGGCTCAATACCTTCTTTTTCATGTATACCATATGAGCTATTTGGATTACCAGAAAAAGGACATAATGTTAGTTTTGCAGAAAGTAATGCGGCAGTAATGGCAAATTCAGTGTTTGGTCTGCGAACAAACAAGGAAAGTTCACTTAGTGCATTGGCTAGTGCAATAACTGGCAAGGCACCATACTCTGATCTTAGAATTGACAGTACAAGAAATCCTAAAATAAGAATTAAAATTGACAAGGAGCTAAAAACGGAATTGGATTATGGGTTGTTGGGATATTATTCTGGGAAATCTGTAAGAGAAAGCTGTATTTCTTTTGGTTCTGCTATTAGTAACATAGATATATATAAAACCAAATCGTTAGCCGCGGGGTTGGGCACTTCAGGTTCATGTGGGATG
>DASQWJ010000155.1:0-7375 GCA_035640315.1 Nitrososphaeraceae archaeon | reverse complement strand
CCGGAGCTGTTGTAGGTCCGCCCACATGTGGTGCGTGTTGTGGAGCTCACATGGGAATTTTGGGTAAGGATGAAATCTGTGTCAGCACAACTAATCGGAACTTTCCAGGAAGGATGGGTCATGTCGAATCACAAACATATCTTGCTTCACCTCTGGTAGTTGCTGCTTCTGCTATTAAAGGGAAAATAACTGACCCAAGGGATGTATCAACATGACCCTAAAAGGTACTGTTCATAAATATGGTAAAGATAATATCGACACGGATGTGATACTTCCAGGTCCATATCTTAAGATTCATGATCATGCTGAATTGTCAAAGCATGCAATGGAGGGAATTGATACTGATTTTTCAAAAAAGGTCTCAAAGGGAGATTTCCTACTTGCAGGTAATAACTTTGGATGTGGATCAAGCAGAGAACACGCCCCTATAGCACTTTCACATAGTGGCATCAGTGCAGTTATTGCTCCTTCATTTGCTCGAATATTTTATCGAAACTGTGTTGATGGCGGGTATTTGCTTCCCCTTGAAGTTGAAAAATCTACGATGGAGCAAATATCTGACAAAGATACGCTTGAAATTGACATTGAGAAAAATGAAATCCATGATATATCAAGTGGAAAGAAATTCACTATATCGCCTTTTCCCCCGTTGATAAAAAAAATAATTGATTGTGGGGGGTTGATGTATTATAAAGAATGAAGAGAAGAAAAGGTAAACTAGAAGAAATATTGAGTAAAGCAAAGTTTTACGATGACATAGATCTTTATCGTGTTTATTACCGAGATTTCGACAGCATTGCAAGTGTGACACTCAAAGAATTCATATTTGTCTCCTCAAATTTTGAATCTATTCCGGCAAGTAGAATAGTTGAAATAAGAAAAGGCTCAGACGTGATATATTCCAAATCCCGTCCAGATAATTCATTAAAAGGCTTTCTGGAATTTTAAATGAGGTTACTCTTTTTGCAAATACCATCCTTGCGGCAGTAATAATTCCATGAACGGTTCTTCTCCAATATGCGTGGCGTACCTCCAAATACTTTGATTTGCGTATTTGTCAAAATTATTGCTGATTCTTGTTAATGCCTGTAGTTCATTCTCAAGCAAATTCTTACTAGTCCAAATTGAATTCTCACATGAAAATTTACAGTTGCTATCCATCTCTACATTTTTAGTATGTTCTTTTATCACAGGATAAGCACGACAGGAAAGCGGTCGACTGTCATAAATTTGGCAGTTAAAACCCCCGTGAGGTGAGCGATCCTTGCTGTCAGTATCAAGAAATGGACAATAATCCCCGTTAACTTTACCCATAAGCTGATAGGCAATTACCTTAATGGGACCATTTAATTTCTTGTTGAAGCCTATTCCCAATCTTGGTAATATGGTAATTTTGAGTTTGTGGATTTTGGCAAGATTTTCAATTTGTTTTTTTTCTTCGGGTAGTAATAGAACACCTATTTTTCCATAGTCAACTGAAGGAAAATATTGTCGATATATACAACAATCAGAACAATCCTGCACGCAATGAAATTCTCTAAGCATTACTGAAAGCCTAAGTTTTCTATCAAGGAATTCTCCATGCTGTTGCTCTCAAGATCTTTTTTGTCTTGAAATTTTACATCATAAATGGTCTTGAATCTCTTAAAGATGTCAAGTTCAAAAGGTGGACTATTAGGCTTGTAGGCATTTTTGTTTTTTTCTGGGTTATAATTGTCATCTTTTTTATCTTCCACAGATTTGTAGAGTGCAAAACGCAATAATGCCTTTTGATCAAAATTCTTTTTGAAACGTAGGTAATTTTCTGTCAACTGGTTCTTTTTAAAGTAACCAATGTTCTCTTTTGAATAAAGGTTCTTTCTGTTCTGATAGAGAATGAACCAATAATAATCACCATCTTCAATAAATCTCAGCGTTATTTGATCATCTGGCCACCAGTGTATGTTCTCATTCCACGTCCTTATTGCCAGTTTTCTATCATTGTAAAGTATCAAAATATTCATAATAACGTCGGTATATCTATAACCCACACCCACAAAATCGGAAATCCATCTCTTCCCCATTTTCACTATTTTATCAAAACCATAAAGTAAACTTATCTGAAAAGTTCAACCACTGCGATATCTTGAAACGCATTGATATTCACGTTGAAAATCTCGACATTAACGCTGTTTTCATCGTAGCAATTTCAGACTTGCCTCAGAGGGATAACAAAAATGGTCATCATTGGCAAGAGTTCTGCTTCTGATAAGGCAGCTAATAATTTAAAGTTTGGCCATTGGTTCTATGTTTTTTCCACTGCTTCAATGTGGCATTCATGACCCCTGTGATTCTTGTCTAACTCCAAAGCTTCCTGCTCTGTAATTGGGAATTTTTCATAACTCAAATTTTCTTCTCCTTCCTTTTCTAAAATAATTTGTTTACACTCATCACATATCAGTTGGAGAAATATTTTACCCACATCTAAATAAAAAAAGTAAGGATATTTAGACCATTGCCATTTCCAGCACTTTTAGATTAATTGTAATATTATTGCCTGGACTTGGACACTAATTTGTTCTGGCGTCGTATGTAGAGTAAGTATGTGAGAAGGATAAAGACCGCAGAAGTTGAAACATAGGAAATATCGATTAGGTAATCACTCTCATTAATAATTCTACATGGAAATTCTCCATTCATACAACCAGCCGCAAAAAATACTACATTCCAAACTGAATGAGATACTATTGCAAGCCATCCCTTGTCAGATATCCACGTTCTGAGGCTAGCGAAAATTGACGGGGTTACAAATAACCATGTTAAATATGCAAGACTATTTGCCTGTACGGTTGGGGTGTTTAAAATATGAAGTGAAGCCCAAATAATACCTCCTGCAAGAGTCACCAAGTTATTTCCAGTTACATAAAATGGTATACCGAAAAACAATGTCTCTTCTAGAGGACCCGCAAAAATTACTGAAATCGCGGTCAGTGGAATTGTAGGCTCAGTATAGTCACTTACCACAATATTAACAATTATCGATCCTACCACCATCATGACGAATCCAATCATGTGGTAAAACAACACCATGATTACTAGGTAGTATACAGAATTTCGTCTATACTTTGAAATCCATGAACGTGGATCAAGGTCCCTTTTTAAATCAGCGTATATTGTATTGTTTTTCGACAATTAAGATTATGTGGATGTGAGAAAGAAGACGATATTTACACGTTGTGTAATTTATTATGAGATTGAGGTTATCGGGAAATTATATTATTTGATGAAATATTTTTTTCAAGATCATCAACCGTACTTATTGGTAGAGAACAAGAAAAATCCTTGCAAACAAATGCGTATTCATTGTCATGATTGCTTGTGTTATTTTTAAGTGATTTATTTTTAAAATAAGGATATTTATCAAGTTCTAATAATGCAGATTGATTAACAATAGCTGTAATGGCATTTGGAAGAAATTTCTTATTGATGTAATTGCCAAGCTCTGAATTTTCGCCGTGCTTTATTACGGATATTTCCAATGGTTTCTTCATTCTAAGGTATATTGCTGAGAGTAATTGGCCAAATCCAAAGGGATTTCCTGTTGCAGGCTTTGCCATCCTTTGAATCATTTGGTCTGCTTTTGCAAGAAGATCTTCCTTTTGAGTATAGTAATATAACTTTATCAAATTGGAAATGGCCACAGAATTCCCACTTGGTATGGCTAGGTCGTAGTGATTCTTTGTTCTTACAATTAGTTTTTCGTTATCATCCGGGGTAAAGTAAAAATCATTTGTCTTTGGATCCCAGAAGTGTGCTATCATCGAATCAGTATACTCTATAGCTCTTTCAAGATAGTAAGACTTTGATTCTACACTAAATAAATTAATTAAACCATCAACATAGAAGGCGTAATCATCCAAGTATCCAGAAATTTTGGAAACTTTGTTAAAAACTCTATTTAGTCTACCTCCGCTATTTTTTAAATTACCTTCTATGAATCTAACAGCATTTTGTGCGCTTTCAAGGTAACTTAAATTACCAGTCACTTTGTAGCCGCTAATAAATCCTGAGATCATCAACCCATTCCAAGAAGTTAAAATTTTCCTATCTGTTCCAGGTTTGATTCTATTGAGTCTTATTTGGTATAATTGTTCTAGGGCTGATTCAAGATTCTCGTTTATCCACTCTTGACTCTTCGAATATCGGTCTGCGAGTCTTTGAATAGAGGTATACTTGTTAAGGATATTTTTACCTTCAAAATTACCACCCTGGGTAACTCCAAAGCGATCTTTAAAAATCTCAAATATTTCATTCTCTAATATTTCTTTTAATTCCTTGTATGACCACACATAGTATTTGCCTTCCTCGCCCTCAGAATCGGCGTCTTGTGAGGAATAAAAAGCTCCCTCATTTGACGTCATCTCTCTTTGTACGTATCTGAGAATTTTACCAAGCACATTTGAATAGTTCGAATTAGACGTTATCGAAAATAATTCAGAATAAAGCGTTGATAATAGTGCATTATCGTATAGCATTTTTTCAAAGTGAGGCACTAGCCATCTTTGATCAGTAGAGTACCGTGAGAAACCGCCGCCGACATGATCGTGTATTCCCCCTGAATCCATTTTATCGGCTGTAAAGTTTACAAAATCTCTATACTTTGAAATTCCTGAGTAGTCATAGGCTCTTAACAAGAATAGCAAGTTTGATGCGTTAGGAAATTTTGGAGCACTACCAAAGCCTCCATACAAATTATCTGCTAGTTGTAGTAAAGTTACAGCCGCTTCATTTATTATTGTTTTTTCTACTATTGTTTCTGTGTCTGATACTATATCAGTAGCAGATTCACTTAGAGCAGTAACAAATTCTTGACTTGAAGAATTTACTTCATTGCGTCTATTTTTGTATCCGTCTGCCAGTCTCAGTAATATTGTTCCAAATCCTGGTAAACCATGTCTACTTTCTTTTGGAAAATACGTACCAACATAAAAAGGTCTTTGGTCAGGTGTCAGGAAAGCCGATAGCGGCCAACCTCCAGTTCCAGTATACATTTGACATGCTCTCTGATAAATATCATCAATATCGGGTCTTTCCTCTCTGTCAACCTTGATGTTTATGTAGTGTTCGTTCATGATTTTGGCGATTTCATTATCTTCAAATGATTCATGCGCCATTACATGACACCAATGACATGAACTGTATCCGACACTGAGGAAAATTGGTTTATCTTCCTTCTTTGACCTCTCAAGGGCCTCATCATTCCAGCCATACCATTCCACAGGATTATATGCATGCTGAAGAAGATAAGGACTGGTTTCATTGATTAAGCTATTGGGTTTGCCTTGGCTGTTTTGAGTATTACCCACAAATACATAATTGTAAGTATGATATTTAGACCCTTTCTTTAAAGTTCAAAATGGATAGATCTATATTCATTTACCTTTAAGCTGAAAAGGGTTTAATTATAATCTTAGTCATAATTACCTGTACGTCGTTGGTGCGATTCCATAACAACAAGAAGGGCATGAGAGTTCTTGGAATAGCAGAAAGTTTTCAAAAACATGATAGAAAATCAATCTTAGCAGGTATTATTATGCGGCGTGACCTGGTAGTAGATGGAATCATTTATTCAGATACTACTGTTGGAGGGAATGACGGGACAAGAAAAGTTCTTTCAATGATTGAAAGTCTCGGTAGAACTGATATCAATTGCGTTCTTCTTGGAGGATTGATAATTAGTTTGTTTAATATTCTTAGTGGTAAATACATAAATGAAGAAACTAAGATTCCAGTTATAGCAGTTTCGTACAGGAGATCGGCCGGCCTTAAAGGATCCATTCACGGTGAAGATGAGGGGGAAAAGATAAAGCATTATTTGAAGCTTGAAGAGCGAAAAGCATTGACGCTGTGGACAGGAAAAACAATTTATGTTCGTCACTGGGGCATTGAATTTTCTGATGCTTCAAATCTACTCAACTCCATTGTAATCCAGGGAGCTAAACCAGAACCGTTGCGACTAGCTGCACTTGCGGCCAGGGCCTATCGTAACTATATTCGCTAACGGTTAGGCAAATATTGTTTTTAGAGCCTCTGAATCGATAATAATTTAAAACAATGTATCTTTTTTGCTAACTGCTTTCCTTTGATTTTGAGGTTGATTTTGGCGTATATCGTATGTACGCATCATAAAAAATTTCGTTTCCATGACCAGTTACCGTATGCAAAAAAGAGATATCCATTACAACCTTTGTCTCCTTCTCTAAAAAATTATTAATATCCTGTTCTAGTCCATGCGGTTCATAAGATCTAAAGAATTTCACTCTCTCCTTAGGCATAATTTGTTATAATGGAAAAAACAGAAGTATATCAATATTCTCAGAAAATATTTGTGCCCAATTTACTCTTGATTAACGTTGAATGCTATTTTTAAAGCGGGCCAGGTTTTACGCTCTGTTCAACAATTCCTTTTCTTTTTCTTTGACTATGGGCTTTACTTTGTTCATGATAATCTGGTGAAAGTTCTTTGTAGTTACATCCAAAGTAAATATGATGACAAAGCACAAATGATTTCTCGAGTCGGTTATAGGAATTGTGATTCTTAGTAACTTCTCGTAACTTGAGCACGTATAGTCAATTTTACCTAATATTGACTGCCATCTTATCCTGGTATACTGTCTGGTGACAGCAGCAAGCGCGTATTGCGCAGTTTGCTCCTCGTTGAGTAATGGTTTAATCCCTTTTCTTTCTGAAAATGCCAATATTGTTCCATGATGATCAACAATCGCCACAAACCGGATGTTTTTCTCAGACTTGGCAATTGTTTCACATAGTGATTTGAAAAAATTGGCCACACATAGAAACTGAAATTCCGGTATAATAAAGCTTGAGTAAAAATTCGACTTTAGGTTATTTCAAATGCATATTTTTCCGTCATGAACTCAAAAAAATAAATAACATATTTTTCCCTAGTACCAAATACGATGCCTGATTTGACTTCCAGAAGGACACTTGCAATTGACTTGGATTCGGTTCTTGCAGATACCATGGTAATTTGGGCAGAGGAATTCAATAAACGGAACAAATCAACTATAACGAAGGACGATATTATTTCCTGGGACATTTCAAAAATACTTGATGTTTCAATTACTGAAGTTTCAGATATTTTTACATATATTTGGGATAGACGCTGGAAAGATATCCCTCCAACAGAACCCTCTATTGGTAGTACTGTGTCAAGTCTTCATAGCAAGGGATTTAGAATCTCCATATTGACAAAAAGATATAGATCTTCAGTGGCCAATGTCATAAAATGGCTAGATCTTCACAAGATTCACTGTGATGATTTGCTATTCGTTTACGATGATGCTCCAAAGACAAATTATCCGTTTGATATCCT